>PCWY01000043.1 GCA_002762975.1 Candidatus Diapherotrites archaeon CG11_big_fil_rev_8_21_14_0_20_37_9
ATTGGACAGAACATAAAAATTTACGGAGATTTTTCATTAGTAAAATTAAACAGCGAAAGTTATCAGACAAATCTCGCGTTCCTGAATTTTGGAACAGACCTTATTGCAGATAAACCTGAAGGGTATTTCTGGCTTAAAGATGAAAGAACAAATTTTGGTGATGAATTCCCAGCAATAGTTGCAACAGGAGTAGGCGAAAGGGTTGTTTACTATGCCTTTCCGCCGGAATATTTTGTAAGCGAAAAAATGCCTATTGATGAAGAAACAGGCAACAGGATTGTGTATTGGGGATTAATAGAGAACCTTTATTATGGTATGCTCTATAAATAATTAATAAGGCTTTTTTATGATTGAAACATGGGTTTATGCAATAGCAAGCGTCATTGGAGTAAGTCTTATATCGCTTATAGGGATTTTTACTATTTCAATAAATGAAGAAAAACTGCATAAATATATTCACTATGCAGTGAGCCTGTCAGCAGGAGCACTTTTCGGTGACGCTTTTTTGCATTTGCTTCCTGAAGCAGTTGAGAAACTTGGTTTTACAATAGAAGTTTCAGCTGCACTTATGGCAGGAATTCTTTTTTCGTTTGCAATGGAAAAATTCATTCGCTGGAATCATTGCCACGAACCAACAAGCAAGGACCACCCGCACCCATTCGCAATAATGAATCTGGTTGGTGATGCAGTGCATAATTTTATTGACGGATTAATAATTGGCGCAAGTTTTTTGGTTAGTATTCCTCTTGGAATAACAACTTCTGTTGCAGTTCTTTTCCATGAAATACCACAGGAAATTGGGGATTATGCAGTTCTTATCAAAGGCGGCTTTTCAAAGGGAAAAGCATTGATGTATAATTTTGGAAGCGCACTTACAGCAGTTGCTGGTGCAATAATTGCACTTTTAATTGGTTCATCCGCAGAAAATATTGCATTGCTTTTGACTCCTTTTGCAGCAGGAGTTTTCATTTACATTGCGGGCTCTGATCTCATACCTGAACTGCACAAACACGAGGATAGCAAAATTTCAGTAATAGAATTCATTGCACTGGCGCTTGGATTTTTAATGATGGTTGCCCTTCTTTTCCTTGAAATTTAAAAAGCCTAATACTTTTAAAGTGAAACAACATATTATTGCACGATAGCCATGGCTAAAATCGAAGTGCATCCGCTTGAATTGGTTTACCCGAGATCGCTTAAAAGGCTCAGCGGAAAAATGATGGAATTAATTCACAAAAAATTATGGTTAAAAGTTCTTGTGGGGGCATTTTTTGGAATTATAACGGGTTTGATTCTTGGTCCGACTTTTGGAAAAATCGATCCTGAACTGGCAAAAATAATTGCCGAATGGCTCGCGCTACCTGGAACAATTTTTTTGGGGGTAATTCAAATGATTGTTATTCCTTTGATTTTTGCATCTATAATAAGGGGAATTGCATCAACTGAAAATATTGAACAATTAAAAAAAACAGGAATTTTAATTGCAGGATATTTTATTCTTACAACAACAATTGCAATACTAATCGGAATACTTCTTGCAACAATTATACAACCAGGAAATTATGTGAATGCAGAATCATTGAAAATGAATAGTGAAATAGCTGAAGTAAACAAAAATGTTACAGTTCCTGGATTAGAAGACATCCCTGGAATTGTTGGAACTATTCTTCCAATAAATTTGGTTGGCTCTGCGCTTAACGTAGAAATGTTACAAATAGTTATTTTTGCAATTATTTTCGGAGTGGCGCTTGTTAACCTAAAGCCGGACCATTCAAAATCATTGCTGGAATTACTTGGCGCACTGCAGGAAGTTTGCATGACTATTGTGAAGTGGGCAATGCTTCTTGCACCTCTGGCGGTTTATGGTTTGATGGCAAAACTTACAAGCCAACTCGGAATAGAAGTCCTTATTGGAGTTAGCGTTTACATGGCAACAGTAATACTTGGATTATTTTTCTTAATGATTTTTTATATTGGAATAATTTATTTTATTGGAAAAACAAATCCATTAGAATTCCTTGAAAACATCCGAGATGTGCAAGTACAATTGGAATACCTGTTGCAGGCATTGCAATAATTCTCGGAGTGGATAGGCTGCTGGATATGTGCAGAACCGCAATCAATGTAACAGGCGATCTAACAACTTGGGTTGTAATGAATAAAATAATCCCTTCGGAAAAGAGCGCACAACAGGAAATCAAAGAAGAGGAACAAAGAGAAACCCACAGAATGATTACAGGTACTGATGTAATAGTGAAAAGGCTCCCAATAGCACACTAACTATTTAATTCCAAGATAATAAATAAAAGCTAATTGAAGCTATATTTTTATTCTAAGAAAATTACTCTTGGAAAACTAGCTGAAAGCACTCTTAAAAAAATGAAAAATGGCGCCCCGGAGAGGACTTGAACCTCTGACCTACTGGTTAACAGCCAGTCGCTCTACCTGCTGAGCTACCGGGGCATAAAAACAGTTCTAAGTAAGTAAATTGAAATAACTTTAAAATACTTCTTCCTGCTTATAAAGCTTTAAATAAGAGTTAAAACTATTAGAAATAATGCAACTTGAAAAAAAACACGCCCTTTACGGGGCAACTATTGGCCTTTTTTTGCTTAGTATTTCATGGTATTATTTGCTTTGGAATTCATCCATTTGGGAAAGTCTTACTCTTGTAATACCTGAAGGCGCACAATTAATCGACCTTGGATTGGCTGGATTACTTTTTGCAATTGTTTTTGGAATTACCGGTGCAATGTGCCAGTATTTTGAAAAAATGGAAGTGCATATTTACGGAAAAGCAGGAGTACTGCTTGGTGTTATTACAGGAGCAATTATTTTTGGGATTTCAATTGAAGGAATTGTACTTGCAGTTGCATTACTTCTTGGATTTATTGTAATGGTTGAATATACTTTTATAAAAAAAGATGAACTCAAAAAGCATGTTGTTTACAGATCTGTCGCAGGCGCAGCACACACAGCATTTTTTGTAATAGGGTTGAGTTTATTT
Organism: Candidatus Diapherotrites archaeon CG11_big_fil_rev_8_21_14_0_20_37_9; assembly: GCA_002762975.1. Lineage (GTDB taxonomy): Archaea > Iainarchaeota > Iainarchaeia > Iainarchaeales > Iainarchaeaceae > PCWY01. The sequence continues at coordinate 3,008 of PCWY01000043.1, forward strand.
TTTGTTGGGCTTTTTTCAGGAATGAGTAATGCTGAACAAAATCTTGAAAAGTTTGATAATGCATTGTTGAATGTTTCAGTACAGGAGGATACTTTGAAGGCAATATCTGAAAGGGATGCGCAATTAATATTAGATAGTAAATTACAGACAATTGATGATGTATCAGAATCGAATGATTTTCTTAGAATAATAAATGTTGAAAGTGAGAACTCAGATGCATTGCTTGGATTTGTTTCTGAATACAGGAATGTGCTTTTGAATCCATCAACAAAAGAAAAACTTTCTAACCAAATATTTGAAGAAAGGAAAAAAAGTCAGAGTGCAGTAAGCATTCAGGAAATAGCTGAAACCAGTCCAATGCTTGGATTTTTAAGAGAAAATTTTTGGATATTTTACGGGCTAAGTGCAATGCTTTCATTCTTTTTCATATCAGGAATACTTGCATTTATTGTCACAGCCACGGCAAAAGTTATTGATGTGGTTTATGAAAAGGTTTTTTAACCAGAAAAACCTTCTAAGAAACAGGGTGCTTTAATATGACTAACGGGCATTATGAAGAATTCAAAAAAAGTATTAAGAAAAGAGACGAACACAAAAAAATTGCAGAAAAAAAATCCGCAGAAATGGATGATTCACTGACTGCTTTTCTTACAGAGTGGGCAATCAAAAGACACACTAAAAGAGCAAAACAGCACAATGAAAAGGCAATTGAGCATGCAGTGAAACACGCTGAAGCACTGAAGAAAAAGCACAAAATCTGATAAGGAGCTGCAGAAATGAAGTATACGCTGCATTTTCTTATCCTTATTTCTCTTTTTTTATTTGGATGCATTGGAACCAATACAAATTCCAAAACAGACAATTATCCAATAACTAATTTTAAAGTTATTAATAAATTTGAAACTGGTTTTGAAAATGAATCTGAGTTTACTAAATTTTCTGTGACTCCTCAAAATTATCTTGGATCAACAAGACATGAGCTTTCATCAGAAAATATACATTCCGGAGAACTAGCACATAAGGCAATTATTTATGCTGAAAATAATGTGGTTGAAAGAACAAACACAAATCATAGGGGATACCCTACAATACAATTGTACAAAACAGAACAAGGTACTTTTACAGGAAAAGTTTTCACAGAATTCTGGGTGTGGCTTGATGTGCCAATTGAACAAAAACCAAATGCGAACTGGTTCAGCTTTGCGACATTCACTTCATATGCAGATGATCGCTGGGCAAGAACTGAATTAGCAAATCTTGAAAAGGATGGTATTGTGCATTTAGTGCATGTGCCAAGGCAAGGTGAAAAAGAAGATGATATTTTTCAGACTACTGAAACAAAATTTCCAATGAGAAAATGGGTGAAACTGAGCATACTTATTGATTATGAAAACAACAACGAATACAATAGCGCTTATGCAAAAGTGTGGCAAGATAATGAACTTGTTTCCGCTGCAAGGTTCAATCCAAGACTTGATGCAGAAACGATTAAACAATATTCTGCCGGTCTTGAGTGTCTAACAACATGGGACGGAGAGAATGTTGCGCAAGCAGAGGAACTATGCAATTTGCATTATACTGGCGGACTTGCTGGAATGTATGCTCCTCCGCTTATTGCAAGTGGAACCGTGTACAATGATGATCTTGTAATAATGCAGATAGAATAGTTTCGGTTTTTTTATTTCAGCCTTAGCCGCTTCTTTTTCTTTTTAGTGCAGGTTTTTCTTTTTCTTCTCAAGAAAAAGAAAAAAGTGCAGTGAGTGAGCAGGCCCGCAAGTGGAAACAATAAAGAAACACAGCTTTAACCCTAATAACCGCCTTACTTCCGTTTTCCTTAAGCATTGATAGAATGAGTTACCGTTGCTCCCTTCCAGGCCTCACGGGGTTGGCTCACACCAACAATCTTAGGGGACAGAAGGTCATAGTTGGAAACAGGACCATGCCCCTTTACTGAGCCGCCTCACGGACTTCGGTTCATGCTAAAGCAGATTTCATGCAACAGGGAACTGCTAATTCCCCAACCTAGCTCAGTAATAATTGCTACAGGAGAAGTATTTAAAGTAAACGAATTGAGGAAAATTCTTACTTTAGTACAGAATATAATTTTTCAAGTACTAAGAGAAATTTTTCTTTTTTCAAACTACAGAGTTTTTTGATTACTATGGATTGATTCACAGTAAAAATCCTATAGGGTTTTATCCTGCTCTCAAAACGCAATTTGCCTCCTGAAACATCCTCTAATGAAATTAATACACTTAAATTGTCTTTTTTGGGGGTTTGTTGTAATGAGGCAACAAATAAAATCATTAGAAAAAGAATTAAATTTGTTGTTCGAAATTACAAGCGCAGGACGTTTTTTCGAAGAACTCAAATCGGAATAGGGAAAAGGAAGAAGGATTATATCGGCTTGATTATAAGTCATTCCAGACATCATCCCCTTTATAGCTCCAGTCCTTCGCCAAAGTTTTTTGGGAAGCGAGATATGTTTCTAATGGTTCAGGGATATTCTTAAGGAGATCATCAGCCAATTTTGCTTTTTTCCTCAAAAAATCGTATTTTTTTCTGGAAATAGTAATTGTATCAGGCATAATTATATAACATCAAAGAAAAATTTAAACCTTTCTAAGTCTGCTAATTCCCCAACCTAGCCCAGTAATATTATTGGGTAAGGGAATATTTAAGCAAAACTGTTGCCTATTTTTGCAAAAAAAAACATAATATTTAATTTGATTAGATGCATTACTGATTAATGGTTGTGGAAAGGAAAAGCGTTTTTGATTTATCTCTGTTTACATTGGTGGCTTCAAATCTAATTACACTTGTTTTCGCAGCAATATATGGCTGGAGTCTTTTGGAAATAATGCTGATTTATTGAAGCCAGAGTGTTATCATAGGATTTTTCAATTTTATCAAAATTATTACATTAAAAAATTACTCCACTGAAGGATTCAAAATACAGGGGATGGCTTCAAAAAACAAGGATGAAATAAGGGTTTCCTCGGCAATATTTTTTGTATTTCATTATGGTTTCTTTCACTTTATTTACGCCATGTTTTTGGGCGTTTTCCTGTTTGAAGGAGCAAAACTTCCGGTTGATTTCAGCACAGTGTTAATCATGGCGGTTGTTTTCTTTATAAACCACCTTTTTTCGTTCATTTACAATAGAGACACAGAATTGGCAAAAGTACAAAACATTGGAAAAGTAGTGTTTTCACCCTATCTCAGAATTATCCCAATGCATTTGACAATAATTTTTGGAATGAGCCTTGCAATATTTGGGTGGTTGGGAACAGCAGTGATATTGTTCATACTTCTAAAGACAGCAACAGATGCACTAATGCACATTATTGAGCACACAAACTGAGAAAAAATCTAAAAATAAAGGCTTAATTTTAAAGCAAATTCAATAAAAACCTTTTTTAACACTTTTTTCATAAAAAGAAGAAGTGTTAAGCGTTATTAACAATTTAAATAACAAAATAAGCAAAGTTAATACTTATACATAATGGAAGGGGGTTGATTTTGGCCCATTTGAAAAAGAAAACCGTTATCCGGGGGTTATACATAAAACTAAACGTATATAAAGTACATAAGCAGCAATTATAACAGAAACAAGCTTTTTACACAAAAAAGCGTCGTAGAATTATAAAATAGGGGTGAAACAACAATGAAATCGCTGATAGAGAATGCTATCCAGACTACAGATAAAACAGAGGATAGGCTCGAGGAATTCGGGTCACCAAAAATAATGGTTATTGGAACAGGAGGAGCAGGCTGTAATGCAGTAAACAGGCTTGCTAATATGGGTATTTCGGGAGCCCAGCTTGTTGCAGTTAATACAGACAAGCAGCACCTTGCAATAATCAATGATGAGCTCACCAAAATCCTTATTGGTAAGAGCGTTACAAGAGGTTTAGGAGCAGGCGGATACCCAGAAATAGGCGCAAAAGCAGCTGAAGTTTCAAGATCCGCACTTGAGGAAGTACTTGACGGAGTAGACATGCTGTTTATTTCCACAGGAATGGGTGGAGGAACAGGCACAGGATCTGCACCAATAATAGCAGAAATAGCAAAAGAACAGGGAGCAATAGTAATTGCAATTGTAACATACCCGTTTGCACTTGAAAAAGCAAGGCTTGAGAAAGCAGAGGAAGGAATAGAAGCACTTAGGCAAGTAACTGATACAGTTGTTGTAATTGACAACAACAGGCTTGTTGAACTTGTTCCAAACCTACCTATACAAGATGCATTCAAGGTTGCTGATGAAGTAATCGCAAGAACTGTAAGGGGAATTACAGAAACAATCACACAACCATCATTGATTAACCTTGATTATGCAGATGTCAGGTCAATAATGAGCAACAAAGGATTGTCAGTAATTGCTGTAGGTGAAAGCAAAAGCGTTGATAAAGTAAACGACGTTGTTGCAGACACACTCAAAAATGCATTGCTCGATGTTGATATCGGCGGAGCAACAGGTGCTTTGATACACATCACAGGCGGACCTGAATTAACCTTGGGTGAAGCAAATGCAATAGGCGAACTTTTAACAGAAAGAATTGATCCAAAGGCATCAGTAATCTGGGGATCAAGAGTAGACCCGACATTTGAAAACAAAATCGAAGTAATAACCATTTTCACAGGAGTAAACAGCCCATACATCAGGGGTCCTGCAGCAGGAAGCGCAGGACAAAAAAAAGTAGGCAGAGACACCTTTGATTTGGATTTCATGTAAAGGCGCAAGCCTTTACATCTTTTTTTTCAAAAACGGCTTTGTAGAAATGCTTTATAAAGCCCAAAATTTTCTGAAAAAAGAAGCCTAAATTGAACTCCATTTGCCAAAAAAAGAAAACCCGGTTTAAAAGCAAATAGGATTTCTACATAGCCTTCAAAAACTAAATAATTAAATACCTGCATAAACTTACTTTTAAAATGACAAAACAACACCATGATTCACATACCGGGCACCAGATAGCACATGTTGGCGGAGAAAGGCATCACCCCAGAGTCAGCATGAGGGCAGACTGGGCCAAAAGAAACCCTGGCGAATACAGAGCAAGGTTAAAACAGCAAGTAGAGCATGATGCTAAAAAAGACCTTATTTCAAAGGAATTGGAAAAATCATTTGAAACTTTTTTTAGCCCGCAGGTACAGGCCAACATGAATATAAGGGCATTAAAACTTACACACATGGAAGAAAGGGCAATAGAAGAAGGCAGACAAGCAGATGTTAAATATCTTCAAAAATTCAAAACAGAAGCACGCTTAGATGGAACTCATTATATGACTCACGAAGAAGTACTAGAAAGAATCGAAAAGCGAAAAAAAAACAATAAAATAAGTTAAATGAAAAGCGGAAGCGCATTAATAAAAAATAATGCAAGTATCAAAATCAAAAAGAATTTTTGAACCGCTTTTTCGGCGGCTTCTTCTTTAAAACCAAGCGTCATCAAATAAGGCGCAAAGAGCTTCACCGACATTCTGCCACCATCAAAAGGATGCATAGGCAGGAAATTAATTATTGCCACAAGAAAATTCAGGAAAAATAACCAGTAAAGGAATTCAAGCACAAGCGAAACAGTAATGCCGTAAAAGAAAAATGATTCAGGAGGCGAATAATCTTCATTTATAATTGATTCAGGCACAAATCCGAACTGCCCCAATTCATTTGGCTGCAACTTTACCTCTACTCTTTCACCCTTACGGTCAAGCAAAAATGTTTTGGCAACAAATTTATTTGTCTGCAAAACCTTGAACAAATCAGAAACATTATTAATAGCTATTCCATTTACCGCAACAATAACATCATCAGGCTGGAAATTTCCAAGGGACGGAGAATCATAAACAGAACCACAAAAGGATGTTTGTTCAAGAACAGAATTAACCTTCACTCCATTAAGGATGCTGTCCTGAACCCCCGGAAATAAAGAATCGGTAACTGCAGGGAAAACCGCAAGAGCAGGGAAAACGACAAGTGCAGTAAGAAGCATCAAAGCCAAATTGGATGTGGGTCCTGCGGCAAGGAAAGGAAGAATCTTATCTGCCTTTGCTTTCTGCATTTCCTTTTCATCAGGTTCAACAAAAGCACCTATAGGTAAAAAACCAAGAAGCAAAACACCAGTAGATTTTATTTTGAACCCATGGCGCCTGCCAAGAATGCCATGCATGCCCTCATGCACAACAAGAATAATCAGAAGCGAAAGCCACGCATGCAAAGGTGGAGTTATAGGAACCCCTGGAATTTCAACACCAGGAATCAAAGGCGCAACACCAGGACAACCCTTTACCCCAATAAGGTACTTTAGAATAATATCATAAGCCTGAAGGAAAAGCGCGAAAAGCGAAAAGCCCGCAAAACCAAGAAGCCCAAAAGAAAGTGCTACAAATGTGAAAAATGGACCAACAATCACAGAACCTGAAAGCGAATTACCCATGAAAAAATCAAAAGCATAAATCAAACCTGAAAGAAGCAAAGTAGAAACAACAAAAAGTGCTGTCCTCTTTACAATAGGAAGTTTTCTTCCTAATAGATAATCAACAGCAACCGCACCAAAACCTAAAATCATGCCGACGTTTGCAAAAACATCTAAAAATTTTTTGTGTTTTGCAAATTTATCAAACCAAGGAATTGGTTTTTTTGTTTTAATAAGAGAAATCAAAAACCAAGTGTCATTTTTAGTGAACTTTTTAATTAAAAAAGTCACGATGCCGGAAACCACAACAAAAATAACTAAAATTGAAAGAAAATCAAGAGCCACAAAAAATCACTTTTTTTTAGCAAGGTCCCAGAGAGTCATTTTTTCATTTGGAATTTTGGAACTCTGCTTTTCAACAGAAATTTTTTCAAAGAGAGCTATTTCAAGGGAAGATGAAATTTTTTTGGCAAGATCATCACTAGGCCTATGACCTGATTCAACCTTATGCAGGAAAGATTCCTTTTCAAAAATCTTCTCAGCAAACTCCTTTGCAGTAAGACCTTTTGCTTCCCGCGCATGCCTGATTTTTTCGCCAAAACCGGAAACAAGAACCATATCCGGACCGGAGTCCTTTGAAACAACAGGCGCACTTGCACGCTGTCTTCGCTCAACTTTCCTGCCTAAAGAAGAGCAGGAAGGGCAAGCATACATATAGTTGCCCTCAAAGAAAATTTCAACCGAACTTCCTTCCTTTCCGCAAATTTCACACTGCATAGAATAAGAAAAAGGAGAAACTGCTTTAATAAGCTTTGGAAATGTTAGGAAAAAGCAAAAAAATAATAAATATAGCTAGCTATATACTTACTATAGTGATTTATATGAGCGATTCTACTACAATACAATTACCAAAAAAAACAGTTCAGGAACTTAAGAAAGCAAAACAATATGAAAGACAAACTTATTCAGAATTAATAGAAAACCTGTTAAAAGCATACAAATCACACAAAACACAATACGACCAATACCTGCATGAAATACAGAAGCAGAAAATGGCGGAATTGTGGAACAACAAAGAAGACGAGGCATGGGATAATGTCTGAACCAGGGCAGGTTATTCTGGCAAAAGTACAGTTTGCTGATTCCTTTGAAACCAAAAAAAGGCCCGCAGTAGTACTTTTTGAAGAATTTTCAAATATAATTGTTGCAGGAATAACAAGCAACCTAGAAATGAAAGGAATCCCTCTTACAAAAAAAGAAGGAGCAATAAAAGACAGCGTAATCAAAACAAATTATATTTTCACAATAACTGAAGAAGCAATAGAAAAACCGCTCTTTAAGCTCAGCAAACACAAAAAAGAATTATTGCACAAAGAACTTGCAAAAAAACTCGAAAA
>PCWY01000046.1:0-1812 GCA_002762975.1 Candidatus Diapherotrites archaeon CG11_big_fil_rev_8_21_14_0_20_37_9
AAACAACAAAATGTTCACCGAAAAGAATTGCTTTTCCAAAACCTATGCCTTTTCCATTCATTTTAACCAAGACTTTTAGCAAGTGAACTACTATAACCTAACTTTGTTGAGTTAAATTAATTTAATTCTAATCCCCCAGCATTCCCACAAGAATTTTGTAAGAATTGTACCCTTTTTTTGTGCATGCTTTTGCGACTTTTTCCTGCAATTCCTTTCCTGGAGAAAGGATGATTGCGTTTCCTCCAAGACCTGCGCCTGTGAGTTTTGCACCAAAAGCACCTGCGTCCAAAGCAGCGTCTATTATTTCATCAAGTTCTTTTGAACTTACGTTCATTTCTTTTAAAAGTAATTGATTTTTGTTCATCAATTTTCCGACTTTTTCCCACTGCTCTTTTTTCACCGCAACAAGCGCTTCCTTTTCAATGCCAACATACCCCGAAAAAATACCCTCAAATTTTTTTGGGTTTTCTTCCTTTTGCTTTTTCACAAAATCAACAGCTTCCCCTGTATCCCTTATCAGCCCAGTATCAACCAGAACCATTTCAACGGGTTTTTTTAGCATAATTTTTTCTATTTCATTGCCGCCATTTTTTTTTCTGAACCTGATGAGACCGCCGTAAGTTGAAACAGTATTGTCTATGCCGCTTGGATTGCTGTGGAAAAGTTTCTCAACTTTATATGCTACATCATTCACAAAAGCATTGTCAAGGTTTAGAGAAAATTCCTTGTCAAGGCACTTGCAAATTGAAACCGCAAGCGCGGCACTTGAACCCATGCCGCCTTTCACGGACATGTTTGTAACAAGTTTCAGGTGGAAATTTTTTTCTTTGAAATTAAGCTCTGAAAAAATTATTGAAAGAACCTCAGCAAGGCGCTTTTCAGGATGCTCACCATATTTTATGAGTTCGCCTGTAACAAGGTCATTTGCAAAAATTCCCTCTTTCCTGTCAGAATTTTTTTCAAAAAAGCAGGTTGTATTAAGCTCTATTGCCGCGGCAATTCCGGGCAAACCATACACAACAAAATGTTCACCGAAAAGAATTGCTTTTCCAAAACCCACTCCACTCATTCTTAACACCTAATAAATGAAACCAGCGAAGTATTTAATGACAACTTATTTCTTTTTTTTCCTGAATCGTTAGAGCAGTTGTAACCGAATCCATTTGGTACGTGGCTTTGATTTGGGTTGCCTTGGTGGTTCACTGATGCCTTTAATACCTGCTTTCTTGAAATTCTGATGCATAAAATATTTGTATTATGTAGCATTAAACTATTTTAAATTTGTATCCGTAGGCAATTGCGCCTTCTTCGTGGGTATCGGAGATTTTCCTGAACATTTTTTTTACTTTGGCACCGGTTTTAACCTGCTCATCACTTGAATCAACTATTTGTGTAAGCAATCTAACTTTATTTGAAAGTTCTATAATTGCAAGGAAGTATGGTGTTTCTTTGTCAAAGCCCTGCGGTCCCGCAAATACTTTTGTCCATGAAACTATTTTTCCTTCCCTTGGCATTGCTTTTGCAATTAATTTTCCTTTTCGACCGGCATTAGGATCTACAACTCTTGCTGGAAAAAATTCCGCGCCTGTTTCTTCATTTGCATTTCCCTCAAGCCTGTATCTTTCAGGGTATTTCCTCCAATGCAACGGCAATGATCCTTGTACCATCATAACCACCCGCGCATTTCGCCGCGCGCTACCGATAGCCCATTCTTCGAATGGACTTGGCTCACTACGTTCGCACCCATCATAATCACTCCAGTTTTACGGCGCCGCTTGCCCCGTGGGGATTCCGCTCTTGCGGAACGACCGG
>PCWY01000046.1:1851-8912 GCA_002762975.1 Candidatus Diapherotrites archaeon CG11_big_fil_rev_8_21_14_0_20_37_9
TATTACAGCATCTGCTTTAAGTTTTTCAGCCTCATTCATCATGTTTTTGTAGGCTTCTTCTCTTGCCTCATCCATTGCTTTTATGTATGCAGTTATCTGTCCGCCGAAAGCACTTTCAATGCCGGCAACAAAATGCCCTGCAACACCTCTTGACCTTATTGTATTGCCTCTTACAACGCCAATAATGTTTTTGATTTTTTTTCCTGGAATAAAATCTGTTGTTGTTTCAATCATAGTAATACCTCTATTATAGTTTTTTGTAAATGTGGACAACTGCTGTTGCGCCAGATCCTCCGACATTGTGGGTTAACCCGTATTCAGGATTCTTTACCTGTCTTTTCTCGGCTTTTCCGTTCAACTGCAAATAAGCTTCAATTGCCTGAGCTACTCCAGTAGCACCTACAGGATGCCCCTTTCCTTTTAATCCACCTGAAGGATTTATTGGTATTTCTCCACTCATTTGCGTATTACCATCAGCAGTAAATTTTCCGCCTTCGCCTTTTTTGCAGAAACCGAGCGATTCAATTGCCATTATTTCCGCAATTGTAAAGCAATCATGCACCTCTGCAAACGAAATATCTTTTGGGGTTATTCCTGCTTTTTTGTAAGCCTGGTCGCCTGCAATTTTTGCAGCGTCTGTTTCATACAGGGTTCTTCTTTGCGCCAAAGCAAGTGTATCTGAGGCTTGAGTTGAAGCAAGAATTTCAACAGCAGTATCAGAAATTTCTTTTGCTTTTTCTGTTGATGCAAGAATTATTGCAGCAGCTCCATCTGTTATTGGAGAACAATCAAGTAATTTCAAAGGAGATGTAATGTAACCTGAATTCATCACATCATCAACAGTAATTTCCCTTCTGAATTGTGCATTAGGATTATTAACAGCATTTTTGTGATTCTTTACTGCAACTTCCGCAAGTTGCTCCTCAGTTGTTCCGTACTTTTCCATGTGGGCTCGTGCCATCATTGCGTAAAGCGCAGGGAATGATGCACCCATAAATAATTCTGTTTCCTGATCTCCTGCTCCACCAAGTGCAAAGCCGGCATCCTCTGTTGAAACCTCAGTCATTTTTTCAATTCCTCCTACAGCAACAATGTCATAGGCACCTGAAGCAACTGCAAGAATACCTGTTCTGAGTGCAACTCCGCCTGAAGCGCACGCCGCTTCTAATCTTGTTGATGGAATCGGATTCAAACCCAATTGATCCGCAATTAAAGCGCCAATGTGTTCCTGCCCGACAAACCTGCCTGATGCCATGCATCCGCCGTAAACCGCCTCAATGTCCTTTCTTTCAACACCAGAATCTTTGATTGCATTTACACCTGCTTCAGCAATGAGTTCCTTGAAATTCTTGTCCCAGTGTTCTCCGAATGGCGTAAGGCCTCCACCGATAATGCTTACTGATCTCATAAAAACCATTTAATGTAACGTTTTCATTTTTTTCCTGTGAATTATATATTCTGCATAATCCACATATTCCTTTTCCTCAATTGCTTTCAGCAGAGGAATTTTTGCTCTTTTCTTTTTTATATTTTCTGTTGCGGTAAGAATAAATGAATCTGAACCTGCGCCTGAACCGTAACTTGTAACAAGAATCTTTTCGCCTGATTTTGCAACATCAAGAACTGATGCAAGACCAACCATTGAAGCACCTGAATAAGTGTTACCGATTTTTGGAGTCATTAAGCCCTGCTCAATTTTTTCATAAGGGAAACCAAGAATCTTTGCTGCTCTTACAGGAAATTTTCCGTTTGGTTGGTGGAAAACAGCATAATCAAAATCTTCAGGTTTCATTTTTGCCTTTTTCATCATCTCTTTTGAAGCACTGATGACGTGCCTGAAATAAGCAGGTTCTCCTGTGAAACGACCTGCGTGCATCGGAAATTCAGCGTGCTGCCTTCTCCAGAAATCGGGGGTGTCTGTTGTGAAAGAGCAGGTGTCATTTATTTCGGCAATAATTTCATCCTTTTTATCACCTATAATAAATGCGGCTCCGCCTGAGCCTGCAGTAAACTCCAATGCATCCCCGGGTCTTCCCTGGGCTGTGTCAGCGCCGATTGCCAGACCATATTTCACCATTTTTGCTTTTGATAATGCATAGCAAATCTGCAATCCTGCTGTTCCTGCTTTACATGCAAACTCAAGATCTGCAGCCATAAGATCGGTTCCTGTATTTATTGCCTCTGCAACAATAGAGGATGTTGTTTTTACAGCATAAGGATGTGATTCTGAACCAACGTAAACTGCGCCGATATCAAGCGAATCTATTCCAGCTACCTCAAGCGCAAGCCTTGCTGCCTCAACTGAAATTGTTGCTGTATCCTCGTCCCAAGAACCAAGAGCCTTTTCCTTTACACCAAGACTCTTTGCAATTTTGTCACCGTCTTTTTTCCAGACGCGCGCAATTTCCTCGGTTTTGATTCTTTTGCGAGGCACATAAGCACCATATCCCACAACCCCAACACTCATAATAACGCCTTCTTTTGTAATTCCTTTCTTTTTAGTTTATGATCGAATCCTATTTTATTCAAATAGATTTCCCAACTTTCCTTTAAAATAGTAAAACAGTAATTAGGAGTAACTGTTCTTGTACTTATTGATATAACTCCTGTTTTAATTTCAATATTATGGAACATTTCTTTGAGTTGCTCTAAAAATAGTTTGCTATCAGAATAAACCTTGAGTTGGGAGTATTTTCCATATCCTACTGTGCCTTCATCATCCATTATTGCCTTCAAAAAAGCAACCTTATAGGCAACTGGGGAAAAAATAATTCTGTTTGGAACTACATTTTGAGCTGATTTATTTTGTATCTCTGGAAACATTTTCCAAAGAATAACCCGTATAGGACTTATAACTCCGACTTTGATAGTTTCTTTGTTCGTGCTTTCTGAAAGTTCAATATCACCAAAAACTTTTCTAACATTCTCTTTAAAAGTTTGTATTAGACCCAATTCATTATTGTCATAACTTGCTGAGTGTGGTTTTGGAGTTGCACACCCATCAGCAATTAAATGCCCTACAATATTAAATAATTCAGGAGATTCAACAATAGGCAGCACAGGATTTTTAACTGAAAGCCCACTTTTTCCACGATATGCAACAACATTTCTTTCAATTTCAGTATAATTAAAATCAGTCAAATCATACAATTTCCTTATTGCCCACATTGGAATATAGTTTTGATATTTTCTTGTAGTTGTATAATTTTTACCTGAATACCACCTACACACAGTTGAATGATAAAGCTGCTTTTGTGTTTTTGGATTTATTATGTTCTTTGCGAGAATTCTAAAACTACCATTACTTTTAAGTGCCTCTTCAATAAATTTTTTCCTGAACTGTTCTTCGAGCAAAACATTAATATTATCAGGAAAATCGAAAAGGCTTATTTTACTAGGCGCCCATTTGAATTCTGCTCCGTAACCGACAATTCCAGGATTCATAAAAACCACTTAATTAAAGGAATACCAAATGAGTTAAAAAAACTGCCTTGGCGTTAAAATCCTTATTTTATTTGTCCCCCAGTATCTGCTTTGCCCTTGCAACTGAAATGTTTCCTTCCTTAACCATCTGTCCGGCAATAGCCTCTATTTGTTTTCCTTCAGCTCCTGCTGTTACAGCAATATTCTTTGCATGCAATCTCATGTGCCCTTTTTGTATTCCTTCTGTTGCAAGTGCCCTCATTGCGGCAAAGTTCTGTGCAAGACCAACTGAAGCAATTACCTCGGCAAGCTCATTCGCTGTTTTAACTCCAAGTAATTTCACATTAATTCTTGCTACTGGATGCGTTTTTGTTGCTCCGCCAACAAGACCTACTGCCAAAGGAAGTTCAATTTCACCGACAAGATCCCCATTTTTATTTTTGTAATATTTTGTAAGTGTGGTATAAACGCCTTTTTCTGCGGCGAATGCGTGTACGCCTGCCTCAACAGCCCTAAAATCATTCCCTGTTGCAATAACAACAGAATCAATTCCGTTCATTATCCCTTTGTTGTTTGTGCACGCTCTATACTTATCATTTGCTGCAAATTCGTAGGCGTCAAGGATTCTTTCAATTGCATCTTCTCCAAGGACATCTTTTTTCCATGTTGTTGTTGCCTTCACTGTTCTGTGTACAGCAAGATTGCTGATTATTTTAAGCCTTACTTCTCCGCCTGACAACTCCTCGATTTTTGGTGAGATTCTTTCGCACATTGTGTTTACTGCATTGGCTCCCATTGCATCGCGAACATCAACAAGCAAATGGAAAACAATCATTTTTCCACGCTTGGTTTCAAATGTTCTTGCCTCGATTTTTCTTGCTCCGCCACCGAATTTTACAAGTGTTGAGTCACCGGCATTTGCAATTTCAAGCAAATCTTTTTCAGCGGCAAGAACTTTTTTTATTGCATTTTCAGTGTCCTTTACCCCAACAAGTTGTATCTGCCCTATCATTATAGGTTCAGTTGCCTTTGCCTCAAATCCACTTGAGAGCTTTGCAGCATAGGATGCAGCAGCAACAACACTTGGTTCTTCAAGTGCAAACGGAACCAAATATTCTTTTTTGTTCACAACAAAATTTGTTGCAATTCCTAATGGCAAAGGCATTGTTGAGTAAACGTTTTCAATCATCCTGTCAGCTGTCGGAAAATCAAGCGCACCAAAGCTTTTGAGCTGTTGTAATTCCTCATCAGTAAGCTGTGCAAAATCCTTTAGTATTTGAAGCCTTTCATCAAGGCTCTTTTCATAAAATTTTGATATTTTAGATGTTTTCATTTTAATCCAATCCTAAACCACTACTAATGTTAAACCAAAAAAAATCCAATTGTTAATGTAAACAAATTGGGAAATTAATAATAATGTGAGCCGGAAAGGAACCTCTTTACTATCTGTTCCTGTGCCCTTCTTTTTGCTTCTCCTTCGCGGAGCAATTCTTTTGTTTCCATGGGAGTCACGTTAGTCTTTAGTATGAGAAGCAGTATATAAAGGTTTCGACTTTTGCCATTCAAAAGATTGGGGATTGACGTATTATTTTTGGGTTGTTTAAAATTAGTCGACAATTGCCAACAACACAGATTTGCCTTTTTTTATTTCAAGTTTCTTTTTCACGGGAAATCTTTTCTGTCCGTCAATTACTGCAACAGCACTTAACTTTTCAAATTCTGATGCAACTATTTTTTCATGGTCATTGATTATCAATGGGCGGTGTTTCCAGTCAACCGGATTTATTGATACAACAACAAATACTTTTGCGTTGCCTTTTACTATTGGCCCGCCTGCACTCATTGAATGCGCTGTTGAGCCTGTAGGCGTTGCTACAATTAAACCATCTCCGGCTTCCTTTCTTTCAACTTTGCCAATGCTTAAGACATACCTGATTATTCTTCCAGCATCTTTTGGTACAAGAAGAACTTCATTAAGTGCTTCGGGCAATTTTTTACCGTCAGCTATTGCCAAACAGCGTGTCCTTTCATCTGAATGGTATTCACCTGAAAGTATTTTTGGAAAAAAATCCTCGAGTTTTTCATGCGAAAAGCTCTGCAAAAACCCCTTGTTTCCGCAGTTGATTCCCATTACAGGAATTTCTCTTTTTAGCTCCCTGAATGTTTTCAGCAGTGTTCCGTCCCCGCCAAATGAAAGCAGCAAATCGCATTTTATTTCAGCAAGTTTTTTTCCTTTTCCAATAAAATCCTTGTTTGTAATAACCTTTGCTTTTCCGTCAAAAAAATAGATTGCTTTTTTTGCTGTTTCAACAGCAAGGCGGTTTTCTTTTCGGCCTGTAATGCCTATAACCATTGGTTTCATACAGTAACATTTTAGGCAAAGCAGGTAAAAAAAGGTTTGCGGTGGCAAAAAAACAGGCAATGCACATAAATAGCCAAAATATCAAAATGAGCAATTATAAACTTTTTGTGCCTATTCCTTTACAATTAAATTCTGTTTTGAGGTGAGCATTGAATGACTAAAAAGTATGTATATATGTTTGATGAAGTGAAAAATCCAAATACTGTTGAAATGACCTTTGTTTTAGGAAACAAGGGTGCACAGCTTGCGGAGATGACAAATGCCGGTTTGAAAGTACCTTATGGATTTACTGTTACAACAGAAGCGTGTAATGAATATTATTCTGGCGGAAAAAAATGGCCAAAGGGTCTTGATAATGAGGTCAAAAAATCATTGGTAAAACTTGAGAAAAAAATGAAGAAAAAATTCGGCGACAGCAAAAACCCGCTTTTTGTTTCTGTAAGATCAGGAAGTTATGTTTCAATGCCGGGAATGATGGATACTGTTTTGAACCTTGGAATGAATGACAAAACTGTTGAGGGTTTTGCAAAACTCACGAAAAATGAAAGAGTTGCTTATGATTCTTATAGGCGATTCATAAACATGTTTGGTGATGTTGTCATGGGAGTGCCTCACGCAAAGTTTGAAAAAGCGCTTGATGAAGTAAAGGCAAAGGCTGGGGTAAAACAGGATACTGATCTTTCGGCTGATCAATTAAAGGAAGTTGTTCAAAAGTACAAGGATCTTGTGAAAAAGGAAAAAGGCACAAGCTTCCCTGATAATCCTATGAAACAACTTTCAATGGGAATTGATGCTGTTTTCAGTTCATGGAATACACCAAGGGCTGTTTCTTACAGGAGAATCAATAAACTTAGGAACGATGCAGGCACAGGAGTTAATGTGCAGGCAATGGTTTTCGGAAACAGGGGTAATGATTCTGGAACTGGTGTTTCGTTCACAAGAAATCCTGCAACAGGGCAGAAAGAACATTATGGTGAATTCCTAATTAACGCGCAAGGTGAAGATGTTGTTGCAGGAATAAGAACTCCGCAGCCTGTTGACGACATGAAAAAAACACATCCGAAAGTTTATGCAGAGCTTTTGAAAATTTATGCAAAACTTGAGAAACATTATAAGGAATTGCAGGATTTCGAATTCACTTTTGAAAAGGGGAATCTCTTTTTGTTGCAGACAAGAAATGGTAAAAGAACGGCACAGGCTGCTGTGAAGATTGCTGTTGACATGGCAAAGGAGAAAATAATTTCAAAAGAAGAGGCATTAATGAGAGTAAAGCCTG
>PCWY01000046.1:8921-12477 GCA_002762975.1 Candidatus Diapherotrites archaeon CG11_big_fil_rev_8_21_14_0_20_37_9
ATCAGTTATTGCACAAACAACTTGATCCTAAGGAAAAGGCTACAAGTACTCTTCTTGCAAAAGGAATTGCTGCTTCTCCTGGAGCTGCTGTTGGAAAAATTTATTTCACAGCTGAAAAGGCAACCGAAATGGCTGCTGCCGGTGAAAAAGTAATTCTTGTTAGAGAAGAAACTTCTCCTGAAGATATTGAGGGAATGAATGCAGCACAGGGAATCCTTACAGCAAGGGGCGGCAAAACAAGTCACGCTGCGGTTGTTGCAAGAGGAATGGGAAAGCCATGCGTTGCAGGTTGCTCTGAAATCCACGTTACTGCATCATCCTTTAACGTACCTTCAAAAAACATCACGCTTAATGAAGGTGATTTGATTTCAATTGATGGAGGCACTGGTGAAGTAATCCAGGGAAACGTTGGTCTTGTTGAGCCAAAGCTTTCCGGAGACTTCAATACATTGATGAGCTGGGCTGATTCAATAAGGAAACTCGGAATCAGGACAAATGCGGACACACCAAAGGACAGCAAGGTTGCAAGAGAATTTGGTGCTGAAGGTATAGGTCTTACAAGAACCGAACACATGTTCTTTGAAGCAAGCAGAATTGAGGCGGTTAGGGAAATGATTCTTGCACAGGATGAGGCAGGAAGAAGAAAGGCTCTTGCAAAAATATTGCCTTTCCAGAGAGAAGACTTTGAAGGAATTTACAAGGCAATGGATAAACTTCCTGTAATAATCAGGTTGCTTGATCCGCCTTTGCACGAGTTCCTGCCAAAGGAAGAAGCTGATATGGAGCTTCTTGCAGAGAACATGGGAGTTTCTGTAGAGAAAATAAAACAAATCTCAGAAAGCCTCTCAGAATTCAATCCAATGTTGGGTCATAGAGGCTGTAGGTTAGGTAATACTTATCCTGAGATAACCGAGATGCAGGCAACCGCAATTTTCGAGGCCGCACTTAACGTGAAAAAGCAAGGAATAACGCCTTTACCTGAAATAGAAATTCCGTTAGTTGGAAACGTGAATGAATTTGTTGAACAAAAGAAAATTGTTGAGAAAGTGGCAAAGAAGCTTGGAGTAAAGGGAAAAATCAAGTACCACATTGGCACTATGGTTGAAGTTCCAAGGGCATGTGTTACTGCAGGTGAGATTGCAAAGGAAGCTGATTTCCTTTCATTCGGAACCAATGATTTAACACAGACAACTCTTGGCTTTTCAAGGGATGATGCAGGAAAGTTCATCCAGATTTACCTTGAAAAAGGCATACTGAAGGAAGATCCTTTCCAGACAATTGATCAGGAAGGTGTCGGAAAGCTCATGATTCAATGTGTTGAATCCGCAAGAAAAACAAACCCTAAAATTGATATTGGGATTTGCGGAGAACACGGAGGAGATCCAGCTTCAGTTGAATTCTGCCACAGAATTGGTTTGAATAATGTTTCATGCTCACCTTACAGGGTGCCTATTGCAAGGCTCGCAGCAGCACAGGCAGTACTAAAGGAAAGAGCACAGAAGGGTAAATCAAAATCCAAGAAAAAAGTTAAGAAAAAATAGTTTTATAGATGCAGGGCTCTTGCCCTGCATTTTCTGATTTTTTTTTAAAAAAAATTAAATTCATTTTCTTTTTCTTTTTGGAGGAAGATCTCCTGCACCGCTAATTCCGGCTAGTTCTTGAATAGTGAATCCTGTATGTTCTTCAACTGCACCCATTCTAGAACCGCTTGAATGTTTTGGAGTAATTGTTGTTATTCCTTTTAATGATTGTCTTCTTTTATTTTGCCAAGGAAGCCTTTGCTGAAGCCCTGTCCAAATCTGCCTAAGTCTGCCTCTCATATTTCAATCGCCTCTATCCGAATAAACCTGTGAAAAAATCCCACACATTTACAACTGCACCGACAACTGTTGTTGTTACACCTACTGTTGTCTCTTTTACTTTGCCTTCAAAATTCAGCCCTTTGTATTTTATTTCCCCTGAGTTCATTGCAGTAAGGAATTCTGAAAATGGTTTTTTTGATAAAAACAGTCTATCAACAGTTTTTTCATTAATCCTGATTTCAATTGTTGCATCTTCCTTTGTTCCTTGGTGTAGTTCAACAAGCAGATTGTCCTGTGTCAGCGCCCAGTAATCGTGCACTGAACCATCTGTGTAGGTTACATAAATATTGATTTTGTCGCTTCCGAAAAATGAAAAAAGCTGGTCCGGAACGCCTTCAAGATTTTCATTTATTTCATCAACAACAGGTTGTTTGAGTTTTCCATTGTCAAAATACGCATCAATAAGATTATGATTGCCTGTGAGAAGTGCAAATCCTGTGCCTGTTGCGGCTCCTGAGGAAGCTGCAAGCATACCTGCAACAATCAACATAAAAGTAACTGCCACAAGAATTGTTATTGCCTTTTCCATGAAAAAAGTAACTCCTGAGGAATATAAAAACCAACAGGTTATGGGGTTATTTGTTGTTTAAATTTTGCATTGATTTTTTCCATGAATACTGGAAGGTGCGGCTCTTCAAGTTTAAGGCCTGCTGCTATTGCGTGCCCGCCGCCCTCACTATTATCGCCAATATCTGCACAAACCTCTTTGAATGCTTTCCCGAGATTTATTCCTTTTCTTAGTAAATCTTTTGTTGCACGCCCGCTTATTTTTAACGAACCATCTTCATTTTTTGCTATTGCAATTATTGGTTTGTTTGTTTCAACAATACCTGAACCATAGAGCATGCCGGCAACTATTCCCACAATCGATTCTTTTATTTCTGAACCTGCATTAAAATAGTAAAATTGCTCCTCTTCTTCCAAACCATTTTTTGTTACAAATTCTATTCCTTGCCTTAACTGGCGCCTATGTTCCTGCATTAGCGACATTGCCACCAAATAATTTTCTCCACGATCACCAAGACACACTTCGATGCCAATTTCCGCACGACCATGCCTTCCACAGGCATTAAGAAGCGTACTGTATTCTTTTGCCTCGCTAAGCGGGGAGTGCCTGTCTTCATTTGGAAAAATAAAAACTTCGCCTATTAGTTCCTTGATTTTCCATTCTGGAACATTATGCATGCTCAAGTGCACTATTAGTGCTGATGTGAGTTTCTTTTTTTCTTCTGGGGAAAGATCTATGTAGGTTCTCCATCGGTCTCCTTTTTTGAGTTCAATTCCAAGGCTCTGCAAAAATTTCAGAGAATTTTCCTCACTTGCGGTAAGATCGGGAATTATTGGAGATGATGAAAAGGTCAAAAAAGAGACAAGCGGCCTTGTGACTCGGCCATAGAGACGCAGGTCATTTTCAACTATAATGAGTTTTTTTTCCTTGCCTTCGTTTATTATTTCCCTGTTCATTCCTACAAAAGAACCTGCAAAATCCTGCATGTCCCCTGTAGCACCCACAATAGCAAGAGGTAAAAAATCAGAATTGTTTTCGCTCATTGTTTTTGCAAAAAGATATGCAACACCTGAAGCGCTTATTTCATTACCTCCATTAATACCGTAATCAAAAGGAGAAAAATGCCAAGGGTGTTCTACATCAGTTTTTTGATGGTGGTCAAAAACGAATAAATTATCCCCAAAAT
>PCWY01000024.1 GCA_002762975.1 Candidatus Diapherotrites archaeon CG11_big_fil_rev_8_21_14_0_20_37_9
CGCTCTCCTTGCTGAATATTTAGGCGGCACTTTTGTAAATCTAACAAATGTTGACGGAATTTACAATGCAGATCCGCGCGATTACCCTGATGCGCATCGCTTTGATGAAATCGGTTATGATAACTTGATTTCCCTTATTCAGGAATCCGGTTCAAAGCCCGGGCAGAACGTTGTATTGGATTTAGCTTGCTGTATGATACTAAAAAGAAGCAAAATTCTTGGTGCGGTAATGGATGGGGCTGATTTGGGAAATTTCTCGAATTTTGTGAACAATCTTTCATTCACAGGCACTTTGATTAAAGATATTGAAAATGAAACTCCTGTAGCTGAATCAGAAAAACCGAAAAAAAGTTCAAAGAAAAAAGTTTTGAAAAAGAAAAGTGCCTACAAAAAAGGCTCCTGGAGAGATGAATACGAAACTCCGGATCCAAGGGATATAAAATTTTAGAAACCCCTTCCGTCCCACCGGGACGCAAGTCGTTTACGGGAAACAGAAATTCGGCGGGCTTCAGCCCGCCGTAGTTTAAAATTTTCCATGCATGTGTTTTTCTTGTCTAAACGGATAATCTTTTTCTTGCCTTAAATTTCTCACAGCCCGTTTGAATGCGGTTTTGGTTAATTCTCCAAGTGTTCCGTCAGGATTTTCCCTGAATATGTGTCCTTTTCTTGTAACAACAAAATCTCCCGCGCCTCCGACTTGCCCCCTGAAAACTATTCTTGTTCTAAGGTGTTTAACCTGTGGGTGTGATGCGGGTGTTTTAAGATAACCAAATTTTTTAGGTCCTGCCATTCAAATCACCTAATGCATAAATTCATCGGGATTCCAGTCTTCCCATTGTTTTTCCCCTATTGCTATTAGGCACTCCGTTGGATTTATAATTAACGTTTTCCAGTTTTCTGCATCATCAAGCACGATTCTGTTACATGCGGTATTTACAAGGCAGTCAACGCCTATGCCTGTCATGTAGCTTTCAATAACCATGTCCATTTCAAGCAAATAAGCTTTTTTTCCGTGCCTTTCAATTGTTTCCTTTAATTTGAGCGCCTTTTCCTTCTGCCTTTGTCCTGATTTTATTGTAATTATTATTCCGAACTTTTTGCATTCAGATGCCTTTGCAATTGCGGCAAATCTTTTTCTTATAAACCTGTCCCTTGTTTTTTCGCTTATTTCTTCAACAGTTCCGTGCAAAGGATTCACAACTATTACTGGTTTTTTTGTTGAAAATACCAGGCCCATCGGGTGGAAATAACCGTCTCCGAAATAAACCGAAGCATCAACAATTGATTGTGCCTGTTCAACAACAGTATAATTACATCCAAGTATTTGCCCTTCGCTTGCAAGCCTTGATGTTCCTGAACCAATAAAACTTTTTATTCCTGAATCAAAAAGTTTCTTCCTTATTGTTTCCAAAAACGCAGTATATTGTGCATTTGCAACAAGTGATACTGCTTTTATTTTTCTTTTTTCAAGCTCCGCAATAATTTTTGAGACATTTGTCTCTAATTCTTTTTCTGTCATTTCATACCAGCATGGTATGTATAACACATTTTTGTTTTTGTGTATCGGTCCGTGGCCGATGTGAATTATTACATCCGCATCAAGAACCTGCATGTCATTTAATGGGAGATCGCATGCGCCGAAGCATGGATCCATTTTCATGTATATGTTTTCGCAATGTTCCTGAAGTTCTTCAACAATCCACGTTGTTTTTTCTTTCAGTCCTTCAGGTATCTGAACTATCACATTTTTTGCTTCCTTTTCTTTCAGGAATTCCTTTGCCTTAGAAAGGTCTACAATTAGTTTTGGCATAATTATTATTTATTTTTTCTTTGCATTTGCGGTTTTTGCATCAGGTTTTTTATCGTCTTTTTTGTCGCCTGCTTTTCCTGTTGCTTTAGCATCTTTTCTGCCTTTTGCATCTGGCTTTTTGGCTTCTTCGCCTTCTTTGCCTGCTTCTTCCGCTTCCTCAGTTTTCCTCATGTCTCTTGTCTTGATAGGTTTTGTTCCTATGCTTGTAACGTCCTTTGAGACTTTGGTTGTAACTTCGCATGAAACTCTTGAGGAAGCTGAAAGCAATGCTGTTTTTGCTTTTTCAATATTTTCTTTTGAAACAAGTGCTGAAAAAAGAATTTGTCCGTTTTTGATTCTTGCTGCTCTACCTATTGTTTTTCCAAATGAGTGGCTCATGCCTGAACTTACCCTGTCTGCTCCTGCTCCTTGTGCTTGTTTGTTTTCTCTGAGCATATGGTGTGGGAAAATTCTTACTTTTAAGAAAAAGTCATCTTTGCCGATATTTTCAATAAGGCTTCTGTTTACTGCAAGCCTTGCGCTTTCAATTGCATTATCCCTTATTTGAATTCCGTGTTTTCCTGTTTCCGCAATAAGATTCACAATTGTGTCAAATTCCTTGGCTCCATTGCCCATGTTGAACTGCCTTGTTTTAAGCCCAGGTACTGCACCTATGTAATCTTTCCTCTGTACTCTATGCGCTTTCCTTGTATAAGGCCTGTCCTTGGTGGAGCTGTAACAACGCCCCGGTCTTAAACCCATTCAAATCCACTCAAATAAGCTAAAATTCCTCAAAAATCAGTGTTTTTGGAACTATATATGCTTCCCAGCAATCTTTTAAAAAGCTTTCTTCGGGCTTCTTTACTTTTCAATAGGCCGTTAATCCCCGAATTCACCCTTCATAATCTGATGGATATTAGCAACCCTTTGCTTATAATCAGCATTCTTGCCAAAAGTGTGATCAATAAGTTTTTTTAGTTTTCCGAATTCCTGCTGTGCAACTTCCCCCAATGACTCCTGCGGAATATCAGGCCTTGCTTTGTGTATTGCTTTTGCCAGTTCTTCCATTATTGCCTCTTCATTCACAGCGCCCTTTTCAAGCGCATTCAAATAAACAGTTTTCAAAAATTCATTCTCTTTGCTTTTGTTCATGTGCCTATCAAAAAGTTCTTGAATGGCTTTGACTTCCGGATTGAGTTGTTTTAATCTTGCTTCCCATTCTCTTTGTTGAACCCTTCGCTGATTCATTTCATGGAGCTTTGCAGACCACTCCTTAAATTTCTTAGGCAGATCCAACCTGCTTCTTCTTGCAACTGCCGGCATAGTACAATTAACCTGCATTTTCCTTTATATAGCAAACTTTTTTTATATTTTAAATTAGTTTGCTATCCAGCAGACTCATAATTAGATTAAATTCTTGCACGAGTCTGCCATAACATTAGCTTTATATATCGCTTTTGTGTAATAGTTGTTGAAAATTAACTCTATATTGAGGTGAATAAAAAATGGGTATTGATTTGAAAGTAATTGGAAAGACTCTCGAAAGGCTTGGATTGAAGCTTGAGAAAGAAGCTAAAGTTGAGGTAAAAGAGAAAAAAGCAAAGCCAGCTAAAAAAGCAGCAAAAAAACATGCTAAAAAGAAAGCTACAAAAAAGGCTACAAAAAAACCTGCGAAGAAAAAAGCAGCAAAAAAAGTTAAGAGAAAATAAAAAGGTTTTTTTTGTGAAAATTGCTTTTTTTGAAACAGATAAAAAAGAGCAGGCTTATATTGCTGAAAAGCTTAAGTCCCGCTCGGTACAATTTTTTCCAGGAGAGATAACCCCATCTTCCCTTAAAAAAATCCAGGGTGTTGAGGCAATAGGGGTTTTCATTTATTCTAAGGTAAATAAAAAAGTTCTTGATGCTCTGCCAAAACTGAAACTTGTTGCAACAATGTCAACGGGATTTGACCACATTGATGTTGCCGAATGCAAAAAAAGAAACATAATTGTTTGCAATGTTCCAAGCTATGGGGAAAATACTGTTGCGGAACATACTTTTGCCCTTTTGCTTGCAATTTCCAGAAAGATTCACCTTTCCTATGAAAGAACACAGAAAGCGGATTTTTCGGCTGTCGGTCTTGAGGGTTTTGACCTTAAGGGAAAAACAATAGGGGTTGTTGGCTGTGGTCATATCGGCGAGCATGTTGTTAGAATAGCGCGCGGGTTTGAAATGAATGTTCTTGTCCATGAAAAACATCCTGACAAAAAACAGGCAAAAAAACTTGGCTACAAAATTTCCTCCCTTGATAACATTTACAAAAACTCAGATATCCTAACTTTCCACCTTCCTTTGCTTCCTTCCACAAAACACATTTTCAATAAGGATTCACTGAAAAAAATCAAAAAAGGCTGTGTAATAATCAACACTTCCCGAGGCGAAATAATTGATACCGAAGCGCTTATTTACGGTCTTTCAAAAGGAATCATTGGCGGTGCGGGCCTTGATGTTTTGGAGGGCGAATGTTACATTAAAGAGGAAAAGCAGGTGCTCCACAAAAATTTTCCAAAGGAATGCGATTTGCAGACAATTCTCAGGAATCATGTGCTTTTGAAACAGCCGAATGTTCTTATTACCCCGCACAATGCTTTTAACAGCCATGAGGCCCTGAACAGGATAAGTGACACAACAGTAAAAACAATTTTATTTTTTGAAAAAGGAAAAAAAATCAATAAAATAAATTAATCTTTTTTAACCTGGAATTCCTGACAGTTCAGTTACTTTCAGCGCAACTTTTGTATATGCTGGTTCCTTAATGCAATAACCGCCTGATGTCATTTCTTTTCCCTCAAACATTATTGTGATTGTTGATGTATCCGCATCATAGCATTTATCATAAGGGGTTCCGACATCTCTTTCAAGTTCCATAAATCCAGATTCTTTGATTGTTTCAATAAGTGAATCAAAGTTGCTTTCAGTTAACCTTGTTTCAAACCTGTCTGAAATAACAAGGTTGTTCAAGCCGTCTTTTTTCGTGTACATAAGCAAACCTGTATTATTAATAGTTATTTCTATTTCATTTCCTGTAAAATTTTCCTGTGCGAAATACCTTAAGCTGAAATCTTTTTCATGTGCCTGCTGTGTACAACCCAATACAAAAACAGTCAACAAAAGCAATACAAAAATTTGTTTCATACTTAGATTTAGTGTGTGCTATTATAAATTCTTTTTGATTTAAATAAAAATTTGCACTAAAAAAATTTTGGAGATATAAGCTGGGAGAGGGACTTCGCGGATTAGGGTTAAACTTCCTCTTTCGCTCAATGTTTTCTATACGCTTTTACTATGCGAACCCAATAAAAAACAGGGGGGATATCAAGGCTAGAAAATTACCTTATTTTTTGGCGTTTACGTCTAATTCACGCAACGGACTGTGCAAATCTTTTGTCATGTTCGTCTTCTTTTATTTCATCTAACTGACCCCCAATTATATTAGAAATGTCTACTAGGTCATCGTCAAATTGCTCAAAGGTCAATCCTAGTTTTTCTTTTGCCATTTTCGGATAATATTTTTTGTAAACAGTTTCATCGAAATATTGGTATCTTAAGCCATATTTTATTCCACCAGTGAGGTAAAGCTCATAGTGTGTAATGTTCTTTTTGTTTTCTTCGCAATAATCTAAAAATGATTTTATTTGGGCCTGTCTTTCCAACTCTGCAGTGAATCTGCACCAAGATTTTTTAATAAACGGCTCTATCTCATCTATGGATTTAATTTCGTATGATTCCACATCTGTTCTGGGCATCTTAATCAAGATGGCATTCTGGTCAACGAACTGCAATACTTTTGAAAATAGCTCAAAGTACTTATTAGTGTCATCAGATTTGTAAGTAAATTCGAACGGTTGAGACATACTCAAATTGCCGTCAAAAAAGCTTTATTCCAGTGCGTTCCTATACTGCTTCTTGAATCTCCTCACAAGCCTTATTGCAAGCGCTTTTCCATTGTTAATGTAGTGACATTTTTCCAGCGCGTTGAAGTATTGCTGTTTTTCCTTTGTTTTGATGTCTATCATGGCATAACCATTGGTGTGAAGCATGTAGTTCATGATTATTCTTGCAGTCCTGCCGTTCCCATCTTGAAAAGGGTGTATTCGCACAAGCTTCCAGTGCGCCCATGTTGACAGCTCTAATGGATGCAGTTCTTTTTTTTTCTCCCCATATTCTTTGATGTAGTTTTTCATGTCAGTTATCACTAAATGAGGCGGTGTTGTTTCAAAGTGGGAACCCCTGACACTATTTTGATGTGTTTTGTATTTTCCTGCTATTCTTGGCTTGGTGTCCCTGAAGTACATTTCATGAATTTGTGATATGAACTCCTGCGTGAATTCCCCTTTGTATTCCTTGGCATAATTCAGCGTTTTCTGTGCCGCCTTAGCTTCGAGGACATCGTCAAGCGGCTTATTTGGGGAGATGTTCTCGGCAAGCAGGAGTTCAACCTCTTTTGGGCTGAGGGTGGAGCCTTCGATTGAATTGGTGTTGTAAACAAACGTCATTATGAAGTTCTGGTCGAATTGCTTCTGCACTGTAGGGTTCAGTTTCTTGTATTTTGCCCAGAATTCAGAGTTAATTTTGTCAATTTCTTTTATTTCCTCATTTGTCAGGTAGTGGTGGCCATGTAGCTTGAGTGTTTCTTTTTCCGCCTTTTTTTCGAATTCCGCAATCAGGGTTTGGAGTTTTGATTCCGAAGGCTGCTTATCCCCAATATACTCTCGCATTTGCCTTCTTTTACCTCCGCCAAGGGCTATGTTTTCGACAACATAAAAATATGTCTTGCTGTTTCTCTTGAATTTTGCCAAATAAGCCATATTAGTGTATTACTCACAACTGTTTAAAAATAGGCGAGTAATACAAGACAATGAGTAATACAAGCTGGGAGAGGGAGTTGAACCCCCCTGACTCGCTCTGCAGGCGAGGGCATAACCGATCTGCCATCCCAGCGACCTTTTCTTTTTCGTGAAAAAGAAAAGCTCGGCCAAAAGAAAAAGCCTGGGCTTTCATCAAAAAAGAAATGGATTATTTTCTATTGATTTGAGCTGATTTAAAATTATAAATCCTTTGTTTAGGCATTGAATTTGGCTGTTTTTAATTCTTTGTTTGCCTTTTTGCCGTCCAACCAGACAATTTTTCCCGGGACGCCTACAACAGTACAATTTGATGGTATATCCTTCATTATTACAAATGTTTCCGCTCCGATTTTCACATTATTGCCTATTGTTATTGGCCCTAATAGAGTTGCTCCTGTGCCCACTAAAACATTGTTGCCCAAAGTAGGGTGTCTTTTACCATCATGCTTCCCTGTTCCCCCAAGTGTCACATTATGAAAAATTATACAATTATTTCCTATTTCTGCAGTTTCTCCGATTACTGTTGCGGCTCCATGATCAATAAAAAAGCCCAGGCCTATTTTTGCGCCAGGGTGTATTTCAGCTCCGCTCCACACTTTACTCAGATTCATTATAAATCTTGGCAGAATAGGAATTCCTGCCCTATAAAGGGGGTGCATTAGCCTGTGCATTAGAATTGTGTGGAATGGCATGTGGTTTATTATAACATCAATTGTGCTTTTTGCCGCAGGATCGTTTTTCAGCACTGCCTTAATATCCGAATTAATCAGTTTTAAAATGCCCATATTAACTTCAATATTTAACGCTTATGTTCTTAAACAATTTTATGGACGCAGTGCTTTTTGACATGGACGGTGTCATTGTGGATACAATGGATCTGCACTTTGAGGCAGGCGCTAAAATGCTTTCAAAAAAAGGCCTTAAAATAACAAAGGAGGAATTGAGGAAACATGACAGCAGGCGATTTAATGATGTGTACAAGGATTTTTTTGATTCAAAAAATGATGCTGAAATAGAGGCAATGCTTGATGAAAAATATCGCTGGCTAAAAAGCAGAACAAAAGGGATAGTTCCTATTCCTGGTTTTTTTGAATTTTTTTTCAAAGTAAAGGGAAAATATCCTTTGGCTATTGTTTCCAGTTCGCGCAAACATTTTGTAGAACACATTCTGAAAGAAATTGGCGAACAGGATTCTTTTGATATTATTGTTGGCGGCGATCAGGTTTCAAAAGGAAAGCCGGATCCTGAGGGTTATCTAAAAGCAGCATCCTTGCTTGGCGTTCAACCGGAAAAATGTCTTGTAATAGAGGATTCAATTAATGGAATAATTTCTGCAAAAAAATCAGGCGCGAAATGTGTTGCAGTAACAACAACATACGAAAAAAATTTTCTTTTAGATGCTGACCTTATAGTAAATTCTCTTACCAATCTTACTATTGAAAAAGCGGATGGGCTTTTTGATGCTTGAAGCAGTAATATTTGATTTTGATGGCATAATTGTTTACAGCCAGCCTTATTATTATTCTGAAATGGCTCGTTTTTTGAAAACGCTTCACAAAGGCATAACTCAAAATGATATTAATGATCTGCTTGGGCATTCTTTTACTGAAAAGCTTGAGTATCTGAAAACTAAATTTGGAATTGAGCTTTCTAGCGTGGAATTTTTATCAAAAACTGCTGATCCTGCATTTGAAAAACTTTTGAAAAAAGAAAAGCCTTCGCCTGTTTTATTGTCTTTACTAAAATCTCTAAAAAAAGCAGGTATTCCTCTTGGTGTGGCAACAGCAAATTCCAAAAAAATTGTTCCTTTTGTACTTGATGCTTTTTCAATTTCCAATTATTTTTCCGCTGTTGTAACAACTGATGATGTTGTTAATAGCAAACCCGCGCCTGATGTTTATCTGAAAGCTGTACAATTGCTTGGAAAGAATCCAAAAAACTGTGTTGCTATTGAAGATACTCCTGTAGGCATTGCTTCTGCAAAAGCAGCAGGTCTCATGGTAATTGCAATGCCTACTGATTACAGCAGAAAACTGGATTTTTCTGAAGCCGATTTAATTGTTTCTTGTTTTGATGAAATCAATTTACCTTTGTTAAGGGGGTTTTTCAAATGAAAATAGGAATTTTTTCTGATACTCATCTTGGCTTTGATGAAAAAGGCGAAAGAAAGGAAGAATCTTTTAATAATTTAAAGCAGGCAATTTCCCTGTGCCTTGAAAATGATGCTGATGCAATTTTGCTTTCAGGGGATATTTTTGATGCCCCTGTTCCTTCCCATACTGTGCTTTACAAAAGCATGGAATGTTTTGATTTTTCAAAGAAAAAAGAAAGTAATGTAAAATTAATTGTTGAAAAGAATGGCGAATCCAAAGAACAATCTTTTTCAGGTATTCCAATAATGACAATTCACGGAAACCATGAGTTCAGGGGCAAGGATACAAAAACAGCAATCGAGGTTCTTGATCTTTCAGGTTATCTTGTTTATTTCCATGCTTGTCGTATTGTCATCCAAAAAGACGATGAAAAGGTTTTTGTTTACGGTCTTGGCGCGGTTCCTGAAAAAAAGGCACTCGAGGTCTTGAATTACTGGAATCCAAAACCAGAGCCTAATGCAGTGAATCTGATGCTTCTTCACCAATCAATAAAGGAATTTATGGCAATTGAGGATGAAATGGTTGCAACAATTTCTCTTTCTGATTTGCCGAAAGGATTCGATGTAATTGTTAATGGTCATTTGCACTGGAGCAATATTCAGGAACTCGGAAAAACAAAATTTTTATTAGCAGGATCCACAATACCTACTTCAATTAAAAAACTTGAAACAGAAAAACCAAAAGGCGTTTATTTATTCGATTCCAATTCAAAAGAGCTTTCTTTTTTCCCGCTTCCAAATCAGAGAAAAATGTTTTACCATAAAGAAAAAATGGATTACGCTTCTCCTGAACAAGTTATTGCATTATGTGAAAAATTAATCGGCAAAGATATTTCAGAAAAGCATGAATTTAAACCTCTAATAAGAATTAATTTCAAAGGCACGCTCAAAAAAGGTATTTCCCATTCTGATATAAATCTTAATCCTGTGCTTGAAAAATATTCTTCTCATGCTTTGCTTTCAATTTCAAAGAATTTTTCTAACGTTGCATTCAGAAAAAAGATTTCTGAATTAAGGGACATGCAGAAAGAAAAACTTTCGGTTGCATCTGCGGGTTTTGAGTTACTGCAGAAAAATCTCGATGAGACAGATTTCGGAAAAGGAATTGATATTAGGGAACTTTTTGATTTGCTTTCAGATGATAACCTTGATGATGCTCTTGGTCTTTTCAGCAAAGAGTAATTAATTCGATTTTAAAAATTTTGCGTAAGTTGCCATTTCCTTTAATGCTCTTGCCGCAAGTCCAGGATATTCAAAGGTTGTAAATCCTGCTTTTTCTATTTTTTTTAAATATCTTTCAGTATAATCGCTTCCTATTGAACAGACAATTATCGGTTTATTAGTTGTTTTTTTGGCTTTTTTCATAACCCAGAGATTTTTTTCCTGAAGCGTAGGGAGATTAAAAAGTGCAAGTACAAGAAGTATATCCACATTAGGATCAATTACAAGTTCTGAAATCGCTTTTTTGTACCTGAATGCAGTTGCATCCCCAAGCAGATCCATTGGGTTTTCCGAGGTGATTTGCGGAATATATGCCCTGATTTTTTCCAGTGTTTTTTTGGATGGTTTTGCCAATTTTAACCCATTTGAAATTATTTGATCAGCGGCAACAATTCCGAATCCGCCGCCATTTGTTATTATCTGTACTCTGTTACCTTTTGGCAATGGTTCCTGTTCCATTAATTTTGCAATATTGAATAAATCAAGCAGATCATCTGCCTGTATTATTCCTGCCTGTTTGAAAACCGCATCATATACCCTTGCGGATCCCGCAAGCGATCCGGTATGTGATGCTGCTGCTTTTCTTGTTTCCTCGCTTTTTCCGCCTTTAAGCACAATTATTGG
>PCWY01000007.1 GCA_002762975.1 Candidatus Diapherotrites archaeon CG11_big_fil_rev_8_21_14_0_20_37_9
AAGTTTGTAATGATACATATACCCCTCACCTATATTATTGGCGTCCAAAAAAGAAGTTTCCATAATTCCGGAACCGACAAGCTTTGCAACATCGTCCCTTATACTGAACTCCCTTGAAATCTCCCCGTCTTTAACAAAACGGAGCACGCTTCTGTAAACATCGTAATGGGAAACACCGGAAAGTTCATCATCAGCCGCAGTCCACTCAACTTTTATATTACCATCTTCAAGTGCCTCTGCAATAGGATCCTGAGGTCTGCTTGGGCCTGATCTATCAATCTTAATTGAGTAATGGGTTGTATCGCTTAGACCTGAAGAAGTTTTTGCCAGAATGTGCAAAAAATATTCCCCATCAAGTTTTGTACCAAGATAAATAGAACCATCGCCAACATCAACCTGAACTACGCCATCTTCTCCAACAACAGGGATAGTTTCAGGTTCTCTGTTCACAAGATAAACAAATTTGTCAGCACCGGAAAAAGAAACATCAACATAAATGAATTGCTCCCTACTCCACTCGCCATTAGGATGTGAATCACTTGTAACAGTTGGAGATGCAGCAAAAATAGCAGCTGAAAAAAACAGGACAAAAAATGAAATTAAAAGAATATTCAAATTACGCAAAATCACACACCCAACATATTGTAATCAAAAGGTAATTAAAAGGAATTATTAAATGGGGTGAGCGGGATTTGAACCCGCGACACCATGGTAACTGAGAATTCAATCATAAAACAAAATTCCCTTCAGCCATGTGCTCTCCCAGACTGAGCTACCGCCCCATTAGATAAATAACTGGTTTGGAATGACTTTTAAACGTTTACCTTCCACCTAAAAAAACCTAAAAACGAGTCCTAAGGGCAGAAACAGCATTAAACCTTAACTTGCTCTTCCTTAATAGTATTCAAAATGATTCTTGTCTCGGTTTTCTGAACAAATTCATACCCCTGTACTTTTTTCAGAAAAGCATCAAGACTGCGCCTTGATTTGAAATAAGCTATAACCATGACATCAAAATGCCCAGTAATATCATAAACAGCAGCAACATTTGGATGTGCAGCAATTTTCTTCTCAACCTGAAAAAGCATCCCCTTGGAAACATTCACGTCAATAATAGCTTGAAACTCATAACCGAGTTTCTCATAATCAAGAACAGCAGAATAATTTTTGATTACTCCGTCTTTCTCAAGCTTATGCAAACGGTTCATTACAGTAGCAACAGAAACCCCTGCCTTTTTTGCAACCTTTCTCAAAGAAAGCTTTGCATCCTTTTCAATAACCCTAAGAAGATCAAAATCAACAGAATCCACAGGAACCATAAAAACACCTACAATTGTTCATATTTAATCAAAAAAACAACATAATTCTAAACAAATTAATTAAAACATACAATAATTTAAAACAATTGCATTAAAAAAAACCAAATAATTATTTAAAGCAGAAAAACTTATTAGGCATATGAGCGAGGTGGGCTAATGGAAGATAAAGAATTACTTGAAACCATAAAAAAAGAAAAGGTAAAACTAATTGAAATGCAATTTTCGGACCTTGACGGAGCAATAAAAAGCGTCACTCTCCCGGAGCACAGAATTGAAGAGGCACTTGAAAAAGGAGTGTGGTTTGACGGAAGCAGCATCCAAGGATTCACAAGAATATTTGAAAGCGACATGTACCTAAAACCAGACAACAACACATTCAGAATAATCCCTTGGAAAAGCACCAACAGCCACAAACAAGCAAGGATAATTTGCGATGTTTACATGCCAGACGGAAAACCATTCGAAGGTGACCCGAGATACATACTTAAAAGGGCAGTTGAAAAAGCAAAAGAAGAAGGCTACACATATTATGTTGGACCAGAAGCAGAATTTTTTCTTTTCCAACCACAAGAAGGAAAAGTTATTCCCGCACCGCATGATGTCGGAGGCTATTTTGATTCTGCGCCAAGGGATCTTGCATCAGATGTAAGGCGAGACATAATATTTTCATTAACTGATTTGGGGCTTGAAGTTGAAGCATCGCATCACGAAGTTGCTTTCGGTCAGCATGAAATCGATTTCAAATATGATGAAGCAATAACAACAGGAGATAATGTAATAACTTTCAAATATGCATGCAAGGCGATTGCACAAGCACACGGATTGTATGCATCGTTCATGCCAAAACCAATTTTCGGAGTAAATGGAAGCGGAATGCACATACATCAAAGCCTCTTTAAAGATGGAAAAAATGCATTCTTTGATGACAAAGGAAAATATAAACTAAGTGAAATTGCAAGGCACTATGTTGCAGGACAATTGAAACATGCAAAGGCACTTGCAGCAATTCTAAATCCGACAGTAAACTCATACAAAAGACTTGTTCCAGGATATGAAGCGCCTGTTTACATTAGCTGGGGACAGACAAACAGATCCGCATTGATAAGAATTCCAAGATATTCAAAAGGACGGGAAAACGCAACAAGAGCTGAGCTTAGATGCCCGGATCCAAGCTGCAACCCATACCTTGCATTTGCAGTAATGCTTTCAGCAGGCCTTGATGGAATAAAATCAAAACTAGAGCCACCTGAACCAGTAGAGGAAAGCCTCTATGACATGAAGGATGTCGCATTACTCAACAAAGGAATTGAAACTCTACCAGAAACTCTTTACGATGCAATAAAAGAGCTTGAAAAAGATAAACTAATCAGAGATGCATTAGGAGAACATACATTCAAACAATACACTGAAGCAAAAAAAACAGAATGGAATGAATACAGAACACAGGTAACAAAATGGGAAATCGACAGATACTTAGAAATAATCTAGGCCCACCAAAAAAAGGCAGAGGGCATTAAAAGTATGAATCAAGCTTCCGGTCAATCTCGTTGCACATGCCCTCTGTCACCCTCTTTACATGCATCTGCAAATCCCTGAGCATGAGTTTCATGTGAAATGCTTCAGCCCTAAAATCTTCAAAATCTGATTGAACCATTAAAATAAATTGTCACAAAAAACAGAAGTAACTTTTGAAACCCGCTGAATTGCCGGTGCGGGAATTTGGATTAAATAAAAAAAAGTAAGCGAGCCCGATGGGATTTGAACCCACGACACCATGGTTAAGAGCCATGTGCTCTACCAAACTGAGCTACGGGCCCGCAAAGCAACCATAGCACTAATCTTTTCTGCTAAGACATCTTTTTTATACCTTCCGATATTATTCCCCCTGGTGACAACACCAAATTTAAACCCAACTTTTGAAGAAAATTTTTGAAAATTAATCAAGTTTTTTTTAACGTATAATTTATAATTATAGCAAACATTGAAAGTTTTTCGGCTTTTTGCAAGGTTTGCTAGATAGCAGACCAAGAAATGTCGTCGAATTACTTTGTTGGTCTGCTATAATCTGACTTTTATGCCTTTTTTGGGTCAATTTATGGCATTTAATACCCAAAGAGTCATGCAATTTAACCAAATCAGAAATCATTTTGAGACTATTAGAACTGCCACTTAAGCAACCAGTATTAGAAATGCACCCTTCATCATCCCAAAAAGCAACAAGGAAAGCAGATTTGATTTCAGTAGAAGAATCAAAAATTATTTTTGGCACACCAACAGGATCAGAAGTACTAAAGGACGAAGAAACATTCAACAAATAATTGTAGGCTTTTTTAGAATATACTTTACTCTCAAACCAAGGGATTTTGATTCCTGTATAGCAAATCAATTTTGAGGGAGTTAGTGAAAAACAATAGCCTATAAGAAATTCAAAATTTTTTATTGCAAGCAAAGAAGAATTGGTATAAGATAAGACATATTTTTTTCCGCTTTGATAAACAGAGCCATCAAAAAACAAATGCCCTAAAAGATTGACAAAATATTCATCAACTTTTGGATAAATTATGCTTTTTTCTTTTGCAAATTTTTCAGCAAATTTAATTTGATTATCCTTCTCAGAAGCTAAAATATTTTCCTGTGCAAAATTAGAAAGCGGCAGAGTTGCGGCGTATTTGAAAACTGTTGCAGGACTTAATCCTAACGCTTTTGCAATCGTTTTGTACCCGACTCCGTACAGGCGTTGAAATCGGATATTGGAAATTGTAGCAGCACCCAATTTTTGCATAATAAAATATGAATTTTAATAATATTTCTTTTTTGAAGGAGTCCGGATTGCCAGTGAGGAAAAATCAAAAAAAAAAATTAAAAAAAATTATTTTTTCTCCGGTCTCATCTGCGGAAAGAAAATAACATCTTTGATTGTTGACTGCCCTGTGAAAAGCATCACCATTCTATCAATACCAATTCCAAGACCTCCTGTAGGAGGCATACCATATTTCATTGCCTCAACAAAGTCAGTGTCAGGAGGCTGGTTTTCGCCTTTGCCGCGCCCCTGATCGGCCTGTTCCTCGAAAAACTTTTCCTGCAAAATAGGATCATTCAATTCCGAATAAGCATTAGCCATTTCC
This sequence comes from Candidatus Diapherotrites archaeon CG11_big_fil_rev_8_21_14_0_20_37_9, assembly GCA_002762975.1. GTDB lineage: Archaea > Iainarchaeota > Iainarchaeia > Iainarchaeales > Iainarchaeaceae > PCWY01. The sequence continues at coordinate 4,445 of PCWY01000007.1, forward strand.
CACCCATTAATGAACGGCTCAAACCTCTCAATAAGATCTGGATTACCGCGCTTCGGTTTGCACAAAGGAGTTGTTTCCTTTGGATGATCAGTAATGAAAGTAGGCTGAATCAATTTGTCCTCGCAAAGATGCCCGAACAATTCAGCAATTGCAAGACCGCGCTTGAAAACATCAAGCTCCAACTGGTTTTTTGCGAGAAGATCTTTTAAGTCATCATCATTAAGCTTCCCAATATCAAGATTTGCAAGTTTTTTCAAAGCCTCATACATAGTCATTCTTTTCCACGGAGCCTTGAAATCAATCCTGGTTCCTTCATACTCAACAACAGTGGATCCAGTTACTTCTTTCACAATATACTCAAACATCTGCTCCGTTAAAGCCATCATATCATTGTAATCCCAATAAGATGCATAACATTCCATCATCGTGAATTCAGGATTATGTGTTTTGTCAACATCCTCATTCCTGAAATTTTTACAAACAGTGTAAACTTTATCAAAACCACCAATGATGAGTCTTTTCAAATAAAGTTCAGGGGAAATAGATAAATAAAAATCTGATTTCCATGCATGGCTTTTAGTAATAAAAGGCCTTGCATTTGCGCCACCGTAATTCGGCTGGATTAAGGGAATTTCAACTTCCAAAAAACCGCGCGCTTCCAAAAAAGACCTAACCAAACCAATAATCTTTGCCCTTTTCTCAAAAACATTTTTCACATCAGGATTTACAATCAAATCAAGATGCCTTTTCCTGTACCTTGTTTCAATATCAGTTAGACCATGCCACTTTTCAGGTAAAGGCAAAATTGATTTTGAAAGAACAGAAACTTTTTTTGCAAGAACTGAAAGCTCGCCTTTCTTGGTTTTCATTATGGTTCCTTCAACACCAATGAAATCCCCCTGATCTATTTTTGAAAGCAAATCAAAAGAATCTTTTTCAGTATCATTAGCTGAACCAACAACCTGAATCTTGCCAAAAGAATCTTGCAAACTAAGGAAATGAAGTTTGCCAAACCCCCTTTTGATCATTATCCTGCCGGCAACCGATGCATTGTCTTTTGTGTGATCCCCAGCTTCGAGTTTTGAATCGAACTTTTCTTTAAGTTCAACAGAAGAAGCAGTTATTTTGAAAGTATATGGATAAGGGTCTATTCCGGAATTCCTGATATCGCGAAGATTTTTTTTCTTGCTTTCAATAAGTTCATCGATTCCTGTTGACATAATTAATATTCACTTCTTTTACTTTTCTTCCTTTCGGAAAATAACCAATCAAAAAAAGAGTGGTTTTAATGCCAAAATATGGCAAGCGAGCCCGAAGGGATTTGAACCCTTGACACGCGGATTAAAAGTCCGCTGCTCTACCAGGCTGAGCTACGGGCCCAGACTCGCTATTATGCCATACTCAGAATAGAATATCCATAAAGAGAGTTTTTTTAAGGTTACTATTAAGCAAAATAACTATGGTAACTGAGATTTCCTGCATAGCTGCCAAAAAAGCGCTTGAAAACGGAGCAGTGCTCCTAGATGTAAGAGAAAAGGAAGAATATGCAGCATCCAGAATTGAGCCAAGCATGCTAATTTCATTAGGGGAATTACAATCAAAGATAAAGGAAATCCCAAAAAACAAGTTTATTTTGACCCTCTGCCATCACGGGATGCGATCCATGAGCGCAGCACATTTTTTGGAATCAAACGGGTTTCAGGCAGCAAGTGTAAGGGGCGGCATCGAAGAGTGGTCAAAAAAAATTGATCAAAAAATACCAAAATACACAAAAAGAATTATTGGAAATAAAATAGAAATATTGCTTTTTGAAAAAAAAACATGATTATTCCGAAACCGGCAAAATTTCTTTCATTCCATTCATGTAAGGCTGCAGCACTTTTGGAATTGTAATTGAATTACGTTTTTCGTCATAATGAGTTTCAACCAATGCACGCAATGCACGCGAAGTTGCAATCGCAGTACTATTCAAAGTATGCACATAATCTTTGTCGCCACCTTTCAACCTAAATTTTACATTAGATCTGACAGCCTGATATGAAGTGCAATTTGAACAAGAAACAACCTCGCGGTATTTTTCTTCACGAGGCATCCAGACTTCCATATCATATTTCTTTGCCGCAACAATTCCAATATCGCCGGTGCAAATATTTACTACTCGATAAGCCAAACCAAGTTCATTGAAAAGCAACTCTGCGTTTGCAAGAAGCTCCTCATGGAACGCCCAAGAATCAGCAGGTTTACAAAAAACAAACTGTTCAATTTTATTGAACTGATGCACCCTGAAAATCCCTCTTGTGTCAATACCGTGCTTTCCGATTTCTCTCCTGAAACAAGGACTTATTCCTGCAAGTTTAATTGGTAATTGAGATTCTTGAAAAATTTCATCCCGATACATTGCGGCCATTGGATGTTCAGAAGTTGCAATAAGATACATGTCCTCAGAATCAATTTTGTACATCACACTTTCAAAATCGCCAAGATCCGTTACCCCTTCATACGCCTTGCGGTTCATCATCAAAGGGGGCTGAATTAGACGGAATCCTTTCTTCATTAAAAGGTCAATTGCAAAGCGCTGCAATGCAAAATCAAGAAGCGCAAAATCGCCCTGTAAAAAATAAAATCCTGAACCAGCAACTTTTGTAGCCCTATCAAAATCCGCCCAACCATTCTTTTCAAGAATATCTCCATGCGGAGGCAGATTCGGGCGGGCAATTTTTTTACCGACTTCACACACAACAACATTTTCAGAATCATCTTTGCCAACAGGAACAGAATCGTGCAAAACATTAGGTAACCTTAAAAGATAAAAATCAATTTTCTCCTTTAACGGAGCAAGAGAAGCATCAATTTCTTTTATTTTATTTGGAAGCTCTTTAGCCTCTTTGATTTTTGCGGAAAAGTCTTTACCTTGAGATTTAAGTTGGTTAATGGATTCAGTAATATCGTTTCTTTGTTTTTTCAACGCATCGCCATTTTGCAGCAATACACGATACTTTTCATCAAGAGCAAGCAAATCTTTTAGCCAAGCTTGTTTTTCCTTATCTCCTCGCTTCTCAAGATCTTTCAAGACAAGAGAGTGATTTTCTCTTACAAACCTAATATCAAGCATACAATATTTGACTAAAACAAATAATAAAAACTGGTCTGACGCCAAAAGTATCATGGAAAAAGACATTGTGGTGCTCCGTTATGGCCATAGAATTGTAAGGGATTACAGAGTTACAAGCCATTGTTGTCTTGTTGCAAGAGCATTCGGTGCAAAAAAAGTGGAAATTGTAGGCGATAAAGACCAAAAAATCATTGATACAGTAAATGATATAAATAAACGATGGGGAAACGGAGCAGAAGCCGAATTTGTTGACAATTGGAGGCCAAGAATAAGCTATTACAAAAATAAAGGATACAAAGTAGTGCATCTCACAATGTATGGAATATCAGTACAAGATGCTGAAAAAACATTAGAAAACGACAAAAAAATTTTAGTTGTAATTGGATCACAAAAAGTAGAACCTGAAGTGTATGAAAAAGCAGACTATAATGTTTCAGTGACAACTCAACCACACTCTGAAATTGCGGCATTAGCAGTATTTTTGGATAGAATGTTTAAAGGAAATGAGCTTACTAAAAAATTTTCTGGCGCCGAAGTAGAAATTGAACCAAACCCAAAAGGAAAAACTATACACGAATCAAGAAAAAACAAGTAAAAAAGTCATAGCGTTTATAAAACATTATAGAAGGATACAACTTATATGGGGAAAAAAACAACAAAGAAAATCCACGAATTTACCCTTGCGCAAGACTTCCTCAAATCAATAGCCGGAGACTACGCAATCGAATTAGTGTCAATTTGTTCAAGAAAACGAAAATTAGTAACAGATGAGGAAATAGGTAAAAAACTCCCTTTGAAAATTACTGAAATAAGAACAATACTCAATAGACTACATTACAGAGGAATTGCTTGTTACCAGAAAACAAAGAACATGAAAACAGGATGGTATTCGTATACTTGGGAAGTGAAAACTGGGAGAATTGCAGAATTACTCCTTGAAAAACAAGCAGAAGAAATAGACCGAATGGAAAAAGAAATTGAATTTGAAGGAACCCACGAATTTTTCAGTGCGGGAAAAGACCTTGCAGAATATCCTTTTGAAATAGCGGCAGAATACCACTTTAAATGCCCAGAAACAGGAAAATCTCTTGAATTAATAGATAATAAAAAAAGAGTAAAAAACCTCAGAAAAAGAATAGAATTAATGAAAGAAGAAGTAAACGAACTCCAAAAAATTACATAAACACAAATTTTAGGACACATGCTCCAACGATTGTTCAAACTATAAAAAAGACCAATACTTAAAATAAAGCACTAAAAAAGCTTTTTTTTACAAATGAAGGCTCTAACAAAGGAAAAAAAGATAATTTAAGGTAATAAAGGGGTTTTAAAAAAAATGGGCAGTTATTTAAAGGTTTTGTAATAAAATTATTTCTATTAAAAGCGGGGTAGGGCAGCCAGGAGTGCCCGTCGGGCTCATAACCCGAAGGTCGAAGGTTCAAATCCTTTCCCCGCTATTATCTACCCTTAAAAACCAAATAAACATCAAGAACGCGCCAATTTAAGCCAACCCACTTTTTTTAACAACAAAATAATAACCAAGCTAAAACCACTCAAATTCAAAATTGATTTACGAAACAAACATTAAAAATAACTCAAAAAAACAATAAACAAAATTAGGATAACAAAACCCCAATAAAACCAACCCACTTTTAAATGAAAAATAATAAAAGTCGTTAAAATACACTCCCTTTTTAACTAACCTTGATAAAAAACCAAATTACTTTTGGAGACACCACTTAAAAAAACTCACTTTTAACTGTAAATTTAAGTAAAATTACACAAAAAACTAAATAAATAACATAAATTTCGTCAATCAACTAAATCTTACAAGTAATTACTATAATAAACACACATTACAATAAACACAACTAGTCATGAGGATAAAAACAGTAATTATTTAAAGACAAGGGAAGTAATTACTAGTATGTTCTTAGTTGATTTTTTAAAAAAAATATTTAAAAAAGAAGAAAAATCAACAGAATTGATTGAAGCTAATTCTATATATGAAAATAAAACAGAAATTGAAGAAATTCATAGTGTTTGGGATTATTTAAAATTTCAAGAAAATACACAAGCATTTCATATAATCAGCGTAATAGGTTTTGAAGAATGGGTTTCAATGGAGGAAATACTTCGAAGAATAAAAGAACTTTTTGGAATGGATTACAAAAATATGCGAAGTCTTTACCCTTATATCAAAACACTTGTAGATTGTGGGATTATTGAAACAAGTAATGTTGGCGGGAAAAAAAGATGGAGAAAAAAAGACATTTTAATTAAAATAAAAACTAAAAAACAAGAAGAAAAAGAAAAAAAGCAAGAAAAAGCAAGAGTAAATTAAACAAAAAATTATTGTTTAAGCAGCTGATAAGCTTCATAGAATTTTTTTAACCCTTGATCTTTACCGTAAACATCTTTAAACCAAGGAGAAGATACAATCCGATCAG
>PCWY01000016.1 GCA_002762975.1 Candidatus Diapherotrites archaeon CG11_big_fil_rev_8_21_14_0_20_37_9
AGGAAATACAAAGGTCTTTCCTCGCCCTTTTGTTTAATGATTTTGATTTTTACAGGAACAAAATCAACCACGTAACTATACTCTTCAACAATTTCTCCTGTTGCCTCTTTAGCTTCCAGTTGAGGCAATTCAGTTTGAAGTGAAATCCACGGGCTTGAAGTCATAAGTTCAGGATAATGAACATCAACAATTCCATGCTTTTCAAGCGCAAGTGCAATGTTCTCTACTGATTCAATTTTCATCCCGAATTTTTCTGAAATTTCCTTAAAATTAACTTTTTTTGATTTGCCAATAGACTGAATTATTTTCTCAACAGGGGTTTCAATAATGCTTGATTTTACGACTATTTTTCCTGCCGAATTTGCTTTTGCCTTATTTTCCTCAACCTGCTTCTTGTCCACTGATTTCACCTATAATACTTTGCTTTTTCATTAATAAATTGTTGGTTATGACAAACCATGAGAGTCTTTGGGTCTTCAGCACGGTTTGTCAGGTAGCAGACCCAAAAACACAAGGAACTTACCTAAATTACTTTATGGGTTTGCTATAGTCATGATTTTCCCAAAATAATGCTCTTTGAAATTTCCATGCCCTTTTGGCTATAACTTACATTGCCATCATACCACCAGCTTAATTCAGCTGATCCTGAAACACTTGTTGCGCCAATATCGGCAGAAGCAATTACTCCTGGAGCATTAATGCTGTTAATCAGCCTTATTGCATTTGTATCATTGCCAATGGCACCAATAGTTATGTAGAATGATTCGCCTGTTGTTGCATTGTAATCCCAGCTGTAAGTGTTTTCAATCGAAGAATCAAGTTTCCCTGAATAGGTTACAGTATTTGATGCATTCAAATCAGTAAAATACAGGTTCACATTGATGTCGCCTGTGGCATCCTGCCAGGTCCAAGCATTAGCACCAACACTTGAACCGCTTATATAAACATTAATATCAATTGCAACAAATCCAGTGTCTCCATTAGGCATATACACCTGAACCGTAGAATCCGTAATGTAATTGTAATCATATTGCATTCCGTTCGAAAAAACCAGTTCACTTATTCCATCAGTAAGATTTGAAACCCCGACATTTATATCCGCATTCTGTGCGGAAGCATAATTGCCAACAGCAAAAGCGGCATAATTGTTCAACTCATTGTTGTTGATATCTGCAGGAATTTTAGTGCGGAATGAAAATCGGGTAAATTGTTCTCCTCTGTTTACATCAACGCTTGTGCCGAGTATTGCATTTATATCTGAAATAACATCTTCCGCAACAAAACCCGCCTTTTCAATTGAAAAATTTTCCCCGATATGCGCCTCATCAACTGCATTAAGATTGTAAACAAACATTGCAGAAGCAAGAATCGTGGCAGTTATTATCAAAGTGCTTATGCTAAAAATAAATCCGCGTTTCATTAATTCACCTTGTACCATGCAGTTAACCTTGCAACATAAATATCTACAGTTCCATTATTTGCCACAATAAAAGCCCTGCTGATTGTTGTGGATTCGCTGAAATTTTTCTCGCAGTTTGGCCTCACCACGGAAAGCTGCGCATTGTTCAAATCACTGCCTTCATAAATTCCCAGATCGGTGCAAATGGATTTCGGCAATTTGTTCATGAAAACCCTGAGCTGATTAACCCTGTTATTCTCAACCGCCCAGTTCAGCTCACCGTTTTTTTCAAGCACCGTAACAAGGTCCATTGTGGTTTCCTTCAAAGTAAGATTTGATTTCTCCTCATAACTCACCTGTCCGAAATAATAAGCGCTTATTGAAATTACACTAAGCACGATAAACACTGCCATTAGCGCATCAATTGAAATCACAACTCCTTTTCTCATTCCTCAAACACCTTCATGCGCACAACAACATTTTTTCCATTGTAAAAAGCAAATCTATTCACTGCAGTAATATTATTACTATCGCCAGAATCAAGACCGAACTTCGCAAGCTTCTGATTATTTTGCAAATTAATTACTGTAATCTCAACATCGTACTTTGCAAGTCCCAGAATATCCTTTACATCAGAATAGCGGGTTGCATTCAAATCCAGAAACCTTTGTAATTTCGCCGAATCAATTTCATTCCTGGATTTTGCAATTCCGATTCCAAACACATTATTTAAATCACTTTGATTTTCCCAATTGCCCGGATTACCTTCAGTGTAAATAACTGAGTTAGCAGCATGCATTGCCGCCTCGGTTCTAAAATTATCTTTTTCCAAAAATTCCAATCTGTTAGAGCTTTCATTAGCAAAAACAATAATCAAAGTAAGTATCATTAAGAAAATTGTTCCAGCAACAATCAAATCAACTGAAAAAATCTGACCCTTTTCTTTTCTATTTTTAACCATATCAATTCACCTATGCTGGATTGTAACCTGTTGTTGTGTAAGTGCTTGCGTCGCTGAATTCGAAAGTAATTGTGTATGTTTCTGTTTCATTATCCATGTTGGCTGAAGGAGAACCGCCTTCCCATCTAATCCAGTTATTTGATGTAAAAGATTCTTCTGGCAAAATGGTGAAATCAGTAACATCATTCCATTCTCCCGAAACACTTGCAACAGAATTCCTTTGCACATTGTTAATTGTTATTACATCAACATCTGTATCGCCATCAGTATCGCCTGCCCATGAAACTTTAATTCTTGTTACTGTAATTGTAGTTCCATTTGATATATTGTTAATAGTCCAGAAGGGTGCTGTTTCAGCAAGTGTACAATATCTTCCTGAAGGGCTTCCTGTTGAAAGGCAAGTGAATATGGCAGAATTCCATGCCTGTGAAAAGCAGGCTGCTTGTGTAGGGCATTCATTGCTGACAACCGCATCATAATAGAAAACAATTCTGCCATTGCTATTTATTATTGGAAATTCCTCTCCCGCAACAAACACATTTTGATCAACAGCGCTTGTCACAAGTGGCGCATCAACAAAATTATCCTCCCAGTTAACCCTTACAACATTTCCAGCAAAGCTAATATTATAATCAAATTCTTTTCCCAAAAGAATATTTTTATCAGCGCCTTCACCAGCAACATAAATCTCATTAACCATTCTCGCAACTTTATTCGCAATGACTTTTGCTTCTGCAGTTTTTTTTGTAAAACCAAAAGTCGAATTCTGCTCATTAAAAATGAACATTGAAAAAAGCAGAATCGAAGCAAGAACCCCTGCAATCACCATGAACTCTACCGAAACCTGCCCTTTTTTCATCAAAAATCCCTTAGTCAATTGTCAAATCTAGGTTATCAAAATAAATTGTAATGTCCTCGTTGTTAGCATTCCAGCTTCCAAGTTTGCCTCCAAATTCTGCATAATATGTTCCTGCTCCAGTAATTAGTGAAGTTACATCAATGCTTTCGCTTCCGCTGCCCGCAATGCCGTTTATTGCATCATAATAAATTTCATTTGATGAATCCAACCCGGAATCAAGGTTTGACCCAAGATAGGTCATTCCGCTTGAATCGCCAAACCTTACTTTAATCCAGCCGGCTTCTCCCGTATCAACTCCTGAATCTATCATGCCCCAATTAAAAATAAGGCTGGCTGTCTGCCCGGCTACTATAGCGGAATATTGCTCAGAGTTAATTTCAAATTCCACTCCATATGCCGCATTTGCGTTTGTGCCTGAAGTGTCGCACGGACCATAATCCCCAAGCCTTATTTCAAGCCTGTTGTCCCCGCCAACAACCGAATCGCTGGTTGAATTGTCATCGTTCGGATCCGCATTGAACTCATAACAATCAGTGCCGTTAACATACACGTCGCTTTTCCAATCCCACCCATCAAGGTCTCCGTCTATTCCGAATGTATTTGCCGTGCTGTTAATGTCATTGCTAAAATTTATTGGCTGAGGATCATCAGCAAAAATGCCCCACAAATCAACCTGGTAGCGCAAAGGCCATAAGTTAGTCAGATATGTTGATGCATCCGTAAAAGTGAATAATATTTGAAAATTTTCAAATTCATCATTCACATTCGGGCTAATCCTGAATTCGTTTTGCGTATAAGAAGTTGTTGCAGCCAATGTGGCATCGCTTGTAAGCGTAACTTCTTGTCCATCAGTTGCGGATCCTGTCCAGTAAGTTGAATCATTAATGAACCTTAACCGATTAAGGGTTGAGGAATCAAGGTCAGTTTTGCTCCACTCGTTGATGGTAACTTTAGCTATTGCGATTGCCGATCCGGCAGTATTTTCAATTGTCCACTCGCCTATCTTTGAGTTTGAAACAAATGAAGCGGTGCTCCAATCAAAGACAAAGCTGTCAGACATTCCCTGTATAACAGTTATGTTCAAATTCAGCGCATCGGAATTTAAAGAGTCATCCTCGGCAGTTATTGTTCCGGTATAGCTTCCTTGGCTCTGTGCTCCGGGAACAGTTACAATGAAAGCCTTCATAGTGCATTGTCCGGCGTCCAGGCTTGAAATTGTTGAAATGGCTCCAATCCAGCTACTTATTGTTCCTGAGTTGGCGAATGCAATATTGGTCATTGTCGCACCTGAGTTATTGCAGACCTGCAAAGAATTACTGTCCATGCCTCCAGAGACAAGACTGACTGAATAAGTTGGAGGAAAAATAATCAATTCTCCGGACGGTTCTGAAGGCTCGGTCTGAACCTCTATGTTTACAGGGACGCTGATGTTGTCATCTCCTGTAATGTAAGTTGCGCCAAAACCAATGCTCCCGATATAATTAGTTTCAGGTGCGGATGATGAAGCAAAGCTCAGTGTTACATTCTGGTCCTGTCCTGAGTTAAGTGCGAATGTGGAAGGGCTCATCATGAGGGTTATTTCGGGGTGGCTCCATGAAGTGACTCCGTTTACAGTGACGTTTTCCGAACCATTGTTTGTTACAATTATACTTTCTTGCTCTGAATCAGTTGGAGTCATTAGAACATAAATGCTTGTTTTGTCCACTGAAAGATTTTCCGCTCCGACCGCAACATAATTTTCATAAGCCGTTAACCAGATTTCATGACCGCCACTTGTGGCAGGAATTGTTCCGCTCAAAGTTACATCCGCAAGAGCCTGAAAATCCGTGCCATAAAGATTAAGCACAAAAGTATTTCCATTTACTCCAGATGCCGATTCCTCTGTTCCGTCAGGCACAACATAGTAAATTTTTTTTCTCGCACCAAGACCCTGCCTATAAACATCATTTGCCGCATCCCTTAAAGTATTAACCGAAAGCTGTGCGGTTTCTTCTCCCTTTTTCTTGTTCAAATCAGTTACCGATTCACTACTCAGCGAAAGAACACCAATAAGAATTACCATAGAAACAGCTAGTATAATAAGTAATTCTGCAGATGCCTGGCCCTTCTTGAACATTCGCTTAAATATAGTTTTATGTAGTTAAAAGACTTTCTTACTGTTAGAAATTTGTGAAAACTTCAACATCGCTGTAAATGACAATCCCGGTTTCTTCAAACTGTATTGCAAGCAAATTATCCGTGTGTTTTGTTCCGCGCATTTTCAGGATTTCCATGCTATGAACCCTTTCATCAGTCTGCTTTTGTTTTGCATAATAAATTGCAACAACTGCATCAGTGAAATAAGCAATGTTACCTTCCGCTTCCTCAAGAACTTTTGGAGGAGTTTCAGAAATTATTATTGAAGTGCAACCCCATTTTTTCAATGATGAAAGCAAATCAACCACGCTTTCTCTTTTTTGGTACTCATCCCTGAATAACAAACTGTATGCGGTTATGGAATCAAGTACAGCCCTTTTTGCACCCATTGCCTTTATCGCATCTCTTATCGGACCACCGCCTTCTTTCACAAGTTTTTCAACCTGATGCGGTTTATATTCAAGCACTTTGAATAACCCTTCCTTCTCAAGTTTTTCAAGTTGGAAATCAAATCCAAGCGTATGTTTCATTACTGAATCTCGTGTTTCTTCAAAAGTAATGTAAATTCCAGGCTCTTTATAATCCATTGCGCCATGAGCCAAAAACTGTATTCCAAGAATTGTTTTTCCTGAGCCAGCAGAACCAACAACAAGAATATTGGAGCCCTGCTCAAAACCGCCTTCAATCAAAGGGTCAAGGCCTTCAACTCCAGTATGCATTCGTTCAATATCTTTTTCACCTAATTTTTTTTCAGAAAATTTTTTCTCCTCTGCCGATATTTCTTTTTTAAAATTCTTTTTCAGATTTTCCCTTAACTTTTTTTGCAAATCATCAAATATAAGCTCTTTTTTGTCGACTGGTTTTGCTTTTTTTCCTGCTTTTGTTTTATTGCTTATTGCAGCCTCTACTTTTGCAGGATCAAAACCACTTTCGCTTTCGATTTCCTCAGCAACTACCTTTTCAGGTTCTTTTGGCTCAGACTCGGAAATTTCATTTTTTTCCCGCTTTTGCTGAATTTCTGTTTCTGCAGGTTCAGAAATAGGTTCAGTTTCTTTTGGTTCAGTGGATTCTTTTTTCTTTTTCTTTTCTGCTTTTTCGCTCTTTTCAGAGTCTCTTTTGGATATTGTGCTTTTCTTTCCGCCGATTAAACCGCTGAAATCAACTTTTGCCATTCAAATATTACTGATTTAAGATTTAAAAGCACTTACCTCAGCAGCATATTGCTTCGGGTAAGATTTAATAATAAGAAAACGGTTGATTATTCATCATGAATAATATTCAAAAGCAGATTTTTTCAGCAATAATGTTCTACCTTGGAGGCTCATTATTACTTTCACTTTCAGCTCTAAGCTTCATTCAAGGCATTATTTTCCACCTCGATGGATCAAATCCTCTATTAATAATACCTTATTATTTCTCCTCTGCACTTGCACTTATTTCCGCGCTTTTGGTTTTCTCAAGGGCAACAACATTGCTCAAAGCAGTATGGTTCTGAAAACCAAATCTTCTTTTCCTCTAATTTTTCCCTCAAATTACCTGTCTGATTTAAATTTCTTTTGCAACACTTTTGAGTGTTACAAAACTTTTAGGATTGGTGAGTAAAATTGAGTGAAACATTGGTTGCTGAAACGTTAGTCCAGCTTATAGTAATACTTTTTGCCGCAAAACTTACAGGAATGATTTTCAGCCATTTCAAGCAATCAAAGGTTCTTGGGGAGCTTCTTGCAGGTCTTTTGTTAGGTCCAAGTCTTCTTAATGTGCTTAACCTTCACAGCGAACCAATAATTTTCCTCGCAGAATTAGGCGTAATAATGTTACTTTTTGAAGTGGGTCTTGAATCCAAGTTTGATGAACTAATGAAATCAGGTTTCAGTGCGCTCATGGTTGCAATCATCGGTGTTGCAATACCTGTGCTCCTTGCATTGCCGTACCTTTTTAGTATAGGACTCGACTTCAATGTAGCATTTTTTATAGGTGCAACTTTAACCGCAACAAGTGTTGGGCTTACAATGAGGGTTCTTGCGGAAATGAACAAAATCCAAAGCCTTGAAGGAAAAATAATTTTGGGCGCGGCAGTAATTGATGACATTTTAGGACTCATAGTTCTTTCAATACTCACCGACATGGTAAACACTGGCAGTATTGAACCATTCAATATCGCAAAAATAATTGGTTTATCGGTCTTGTTTTTGGGCATAATGATTGTTGCAGGAAAACTCCTTGAGGAAAAAATTTTCAACTTGGTGAAAAAACTTAAGGTAGAACGAACATTCATTGTAATGGCATTCGTGTTCGCAATCTCAATGTCTTACATTGCGGCAGGAATCGGTCTTGCAACAATTGTTGGTGCGTTTGCAGCTGGTCTTGTTCTTGAAAGGGAAGAAAATGAAACGCCCATTAGGAAAAGAACTCATATTCTTGTTGAGTTATTTGCCCCGATTTTCTTTGCAACTGCAGGAGCCGCAGTAAACGTGTTTGCTGTAATTACACCTGAAATAATTCCAATGGTTGTTATACTAACAATAATTGCAATTGTTTCAAAAGTGGTTGCAGGTCTAGGTGCCTGGAACACAAAAGCATCAAAGCTTGCAGTCGGAGTTGGAATGATTCCAAGAGGCGAAGTTGGTTTGATATTTGCCAGCTTTGGTTTGCAGAAAGGTCTTGTTGGTAATGATATTTACTCCGCATTGGTTCTTGTAATAATGATTACAACATTCCTAACTCCGCCATTGCTCCAAAAAGCAATGGACAGAATCTATTCTGCATCAAAATATTTCGAGAAGCAGGAAGAAGATGATGTTGCGGCAATTCAGGAAATGTAAAAAGTTTCCTGTGTAATCTTTTTTTAAAAAATTAGTTCTTTTTTTTTAATTAGTTTTTTTTATTATCTTCCAGAATAATTAGGGCTTTCTTCTGTAATTGTAACATCATGTGGATGCGATTCTTTCAAACCTGCAGGGCTTATCCTAATCATTTTGCTTTTTTTCATTAATTGTGAAATGTCCGCACAGCCAGCCAAACCCATTCCTGATCTTAAGCCGCCAGTAAGCTGGTAAATTATTTCTGAAACACTTCCCTTGTAAGGAACAACTCCTTCAATTCCCTCCGGGACAAACTTTTTTTCCTCTTCAACATCAGCCTGAAAATACCTGTCCTTAGAACCCTGCATCATCGCGCCAACAGAACCCATTCCTCTATATTGCTTGAATTTTCTGTTGTTCAAATAAACTGTTTTTCCAGGTGTTTCTTCACATCCCGCAAAAATCGATCCAAGCATAACTGCGCTTGCTCCAGCTGAAATTGCTTTTGTAATATCTCCGCTGTACTTGATTCCGCCGTCAGCAATAATTGGCACGTTACCAGCGGATTTTGCCGTTTCCATAATTGCGCTTATCTGCGGTACACCAATTCCTGCAATTATTCTTGTAGTGCAAATGCTTCCAGGACCAATACCGACTTTTAATGCATCAGCACCTGCATTGATAAGTGCTTTTGCCGCACTTGCAGTTGCAATGTTTCCTGCAATAATTTCAATATCAAAAGTTTTTTTATAACGTCTTACAGCATCAATAACATTTTTTGAATGCCCATGGGATGTATCAACAACAATAACATCAACTTCCTGCTTAATCAATTCCTTTACTCTTTTATCATCTTTTGGGCCGACCGCGGCACCAACAATAAGCCTTCCTTTATCATCCTTAATCGCATTCGGGTATTTTGTTTTGTTCTGAATATCTGTAATTGTAATTAACCCTGTGAGTTTTCCTTCTTTATCCACTATTGGTAATTTTTCAATTTTATTTTTGTGCAAAATTTCCTTTGCCCTTGCATAAGAAACTCTTTTCGCCTCAGTAATAAGTTTTTTCTTTGGAGTCATAATCTGGGAAATCTTTTTGCTTGGATCATCCTCAAACAAAAGATCCCTGTTTGTAACCAAACCAACAAGTTTTCCATTATCTACAACAGGAAAACTATTTATGCCATATTCTCTCCTCAACGCATTAAGTGTAATAAGTCTGTCATTTGAAGAAACAGTAATCGGATTACTAATAATCCAGAATTCAGCACGCTTTACTTTCTCAACTTCACCGGCCTGAACATCAGCAGGAATGTTTTTGTGAATAATTCCCATTCCACCTTCCCTTGCAAGTGCAATTGCTGTTGCATGCTCTGTAACAGTATCCATTGCCGCACTCAGAATCGGAATATTAAGCGACAATTTTGGGGTTATTTTTGTTTTCAGAGAAACATTACGCGGAAGCACATTAGATGCATCCGGAAGAATAAGCACGTCATCAAAAGTCAAAGCAATATCCTTTGATATCTTACCTTTACCCATATAATAATACGCCTCTGTTACTTTAAAAAAGTTGCGTTTATCCGGTTATTGTCTGCCGTGCTTTTTTGCCACTAATAAATGGATGTTGTTATTCGGTTCGTCGGGGTCGGTTCTGGTTTTTTCGCTTGTAACAAT
>PCWY01000053.1 GCA_002762975.1 Candidatus Diapherotrites archaeon CG11_big_fil_rev_8_21_14_0_20_37_9
AAAACAGGGTTTTCAGGCAGATTATGGTTGCACCAAAAAGGGATAAAAGCAACCAAAACAATATAGTATAAATCATAAAATAGCGGGAATTTTTCAATGAAAAATATTACTTTCATAATATTAGGTGCCACGGGCGATCTTGCGAACAGCAGGATTTTTCCCGCAATACACAGAATCGCGTGCTCGGAAAATAGCCCAAAAAAAATTGCGGTGATAGGCGTTGCAAGAAAACCGATGACTGATGAATCTTTCAGGGATCTTTTTGGAAAAAGCACAGGTAATCCCACAGGGAAAAAATGGAAAGAACTGAGGAGTAGAATTTATTATTTTCAGACCGATTTCGATACTGATTTTGGATTTGAAGAACTTGGAAGCAAGATTTCTGAGATAGAAAGAACCCACAGCATAGACAGTGTTAGACTCTTTTACCTAGCAACGCTTCCGGAACACTTTGAAAGTATTGCCAGAAACCTGAAAAAATTTTGCATGAAAAAAACAGGGCGTAAAATGGTTATTGTGGAAAAACCTTTCGGGCAGAACAAAAAAACCGCTGTGGAAATTGAACTTGAAATAAAAAAATGTTTTGCTGAAAACGAAATTTTCAGGGCGGACCATTACTTGGCAAAACCGATACTGCAGAAATTTGCTTTCCCTGATAAAGAAATCCTGAAGATGAAGAAACTCCTCAATAAAGAAAATGTGGATCATGTGCAGATAAATATTCTCGAAAATTCAGGGATAGGAAAAAGAGGAAATTTCTTTGACCGCACAGGAACAGTAAGGGATGTTGGCCAGAACCATTTGATGCAAATGCTTTCAATCATTGCAATGAACCCGCCAAAAAATAAAATGGATATTGCACAGGAAAAAACAGATGTTCTTAATGCAGTGAGCGGCATAAAAAGCGAAAATATCATATTTGGACAGTATGATGAGTACCAACAGGAAAATGGTATTTCCCTGAAATCGAAAACCGAAACTTTTTTCTCAGCCAAAATTTTCATTGATAACAAGCGCTGGCAAGGAGTGCCTTTCTTTCTGCGGGCAGGAAAGCACATGGGGGGGAAACTGGTGTCAATTTATGTAAAATTTAAGCAATCAAAAAAAAACCTGCCAGACTCAATAATAATTCAGGTGCATCCAAAAAGCGGGATTTTCACAATACAAAGAAACAAGGAAAATGGCGCAAGCAACACGGCAAAAATCCATGGTCCTGAAACAGGCATTGAGGAAGAATATGAATTTCTCATCAAAGAGGCAATCAGCGGCAGCAAAAAAATTTTCCTGAACATGGAAGAAATTGAAAAATCATGGAAAATAATTGACAAAATACGCGAAAAAAAATCAGTGGTTTTTACCTACAAAAAAGGCTCTTTTGGCCCTGAAAAAGCCCTAACGCTGATTGAGAATACTGGAAGAAATTGGTTCAATAAAATTCTTTGAACTTTTAAAATAACCGATAGCTCAGATAATATGACAAATTATTTTTCTTCGGTTTCAGCGGTATTGCTTAGATAAACAAAACCACCAACAAATCCAACAGATAAATAAGCTACAAAATAGTACAATAAAGAAAATGCAAATGCTTGTTCAAAAACTACCCCTATTAAACCAAATAAAGTTATGCTGGCAAGCTCTCTGGTGCCAAGACCCCCGATGTTTATTGGCAAAATATCGGTAAGTATTATGAGAGGCAGCATAATGAAAAACCAATATAGCCCTAAATTCATTCCAATCGAAAGAGAAATTAAATATGCAGCAAATATTGATGCAATCCACGCAATGACCCCCAGAGCAGCACTTTTTGCAACTGTTTTTTTATCGGATTTAAAAAGTTGAATTGAATCAAAAATATTTTCTGCTCCTTTTGTTACCTGCCTTGCAAATCCAAGTTTTTCAAAAATCCCAGAAAACAACTTAACAATTATTTTTCCTGTTTTTTTCCGGCTTATAAAATATACCCCTAAAACAAAAATCAAACCAAGCAGCAGAATTATTGCAATGAATTCCACGCCTATGCCTGCAACACTAGCAAACAAGATTGCAGAAATTAAACTAGCGGAAAGAAGTATCCCTATGTCGATGAGACGATCCAGAAAAACGCTTGTAACAGAAAAAGCAAGCCCTGTTTTTTGTCTAATATACTTAGCCCTTACAAAATCACCTAATCTGCCTGGAGTTATAATACTAAAAAAAAATCCGATTAAAAAAAATTTTACTGCACTAATAAGCGGGAGTTCTTGACGCAGACCGACAATTATTTTCCATTTAACTGATTTGAGAAAAACTACAATAACTGTCATGGCAAGCGAGAGAATAAGATATATGGGATTTACTGAAATAAAAATTTGGATTAATTGGCCTGTATTAACAGACCAAAGGAGAAATGCAATAATCGCTACTCCAAGCACCATGAAAAAAAGTCTTTTAAAGTCCATTACAAGAAGTATTTTTTAGTGAAATGCTTATATTATTGTTCTTCTGTAATTTTAGTAGTATTTTACGGGGTTTTTGATTTGATTGATAAATTAAATAATTTTTCAATTATTTTTTCAGCCGGATTTTTTTTCACACTAATTTTTTTCAGCACAATAACAATAATCTCAGGCATATTAGGAATGATATGGCTTAACTCATTTGCAGTATTGGTAATTTCTTTTGTAGTTACCTGTTTTTTTTTCACCAATTTTGAATTACAAAATATAAAAATTTCGCCATGGATTTCAGTTCTTTCTTTAATTGCATTTATAATGCTAATTTACCCTGTTTTAATAATAACCCCTTTTTTTCCTGCAAGTGCAGATGCAATAACAAGCACAGTAGTACGCATATTGGGGGATCAAATACCTTCTACAATGGCTCCTTTTACGGAACTTGATCTTGGCTACCAGATTGGTTTCCCGCTTCTTGTGAATGTTTTCTCTGATTTATTCAATTTTATGCCGGATTATTTATGGGCTTGGATTTTATCCGCTTTTTTTGGAGTTGCCCAACTTATAGGAATTTATCTTTTTACTTCAGAGTATTTTTCCGACAAATTAGCAGGTACATGGGCGGCAATTCTTTTTTTGGGATCAAAACTTGTGTTTGAAAACCATTATGTCGGAGAATACTCTTGGGAAGCCGCAACAGCTTTGATGATTTTTTCTTTTTATTTTATCTTAAAGAAAAATAATGCATTCATTTTTACATTGCCTGTTTTTGTTTCCATGCACCCGGCAGTTGCACTCAATGCGATTATACTTTCCCCATTAATCATTCCGAAAATGGATTTGAAAATAATAACAAAAATAGTTGTATCCATGGCACTTGCTTTTCCCGCACTTTTAATTAATTATCTTCCAATTGCAATTAATTTATTATCAGGATCTATTTCGTCCGGAGAATCTCCCCACGGAATTTTGTACTACCTTTCTATATTACCGCCATGGATTGGGCTTGTTCCTATAAGTGTGTTCATGCTCCTCGTATTATTCTTTTTTATGAAACGAATAGTATTTTCAACTAAATTAATTATAGTAATTGCAACAACAACCATTGGATTCGCCGCATACCTTATTTTTGGCCAGCTTTCAATCATGCTTGTAGGAAGAGTTGTAGAAGTAATCAGTATCGGAATTATTGTTTCTGCAGGGTATATGCTTTCAAGCATAAAACTGGATAAAAAAAAATCCAAAGCAATTGCTTTTACCGTCCTGCTTTTAGTTCTTGTTGTTTTTTCATCATCTTCAATCTTAAATCATTATAGATCCGGTTCAAAAATATCCCCTGATGAGGCTGCATTTGCAATTGAATTTAAAAATTTTGACCCTGAACTTGAACCGGTTCTTTTCCTTTCACAAAACCCTGGAAAAATAGCAGAGTTTTCGAACAAAATCCCTTACACAATAGGTTCTGCACATACAATCAGCTTGGTGAAATTACTTTATTATGGAAATGTAACTGAAGTTATTTCTAACAGATACAAGAATCGAGAAGAAATATTGAACGGGTGTATTGAATGTATAGATAACCTAAACGTAAAATATGTCGTGGTTAATAAAGAATACACCGAAATAAAACCAACTTACAAAGAAATTTTTTCATCGGGAAAATTTTCAGTTTATTATAAAGAGTAATTAATTGAACTGTGTTTTGTTGCCCTGAATAATTTAGCTTTTTCAGAAAGCGTATCTTTTGATTCTTTTTCCCATGGCCAACGCTGATTATTTTGATTATACCAATCAACTGTTTTTTTCAATCCGTCTTCAAATGAAACCTTAGGCTCCCACCCGGTTAACTTATGCAATTTAAAATAACTCGCATGTAATTTTTCAACATCAAGAGGGCGCAAACGGCTTTTTTCAATTTCAATCTGAACTGAATCATGGCCCATTATTTTAGCAAGCATTTCAGCAATTTCACGAATCGAATAATGTTCTCCGTAACCTGAATTAAATACTTGCCCTTCAGCACTTTTATGTTTAATTAACTCAATGGCTGCTCTTGCTGCATCTTTAACATAAGTAAAATCACGGAGAGCCCCTATATTTCCAAGATGCAATTTGTTTGATTTAGAAAGTTGAGTAATCAGCTCAGGAATAATATAGGGGTGTGTTTCTCTTGGCCCGAAAACATTAAATTGACGCAAAATGATTACAGGAATTTTCTGTTCATGGTAAAGGGTAAAACATAAACGATCAGATGCAAGTTTGGCAACAGCATAAGTAGATTGGGGATATAAGTGATGGTGCTCATCCATCGGCATTTGGCGGCCGGTCCCATAAACTTCAGAAGTGGAATATTGTATTAACCTTGTTACCCCTGCTTTTTTACACGCCATTAAAATATTTAATACGCCATTAGCATTGATATCAAAAAAATCTTCAGGCCGATCATAACACTCCGGAATGTATGGCATTGCAGCAAGATTAAAAACAAATTCAATTTTATGTTTAATCAATAATTCAAAAAGAGCAGGATCTCGAATATCCCCTTCTAGGATAGTTATTGAATCCTGCACCTCTTCTAAATTGGCTTTTTGACCGCTCAAAAAATTATCTAAAACAATAACATTAGCCTTATCATTTAAAAGTTCCCTCACAAGAGTAGATCCGATAAAACCTGCGCCCCCAGTTACCAAAACATTCTTGCCGGCTAAATCCACCAAAAAACACCCATCATAGATACTAATTTCACTTTTGTTTTTAAAGGTATAGCTAAACTTCTACCTGTTTTTTTTAGGGCCTAAATCATAACCATAATTTATTATTATTTTTATTAATTAATACATAAATGAGTCGATTTTTAATAACTGGGATGGATGGAGCAATAGCGCCATATGTTGCTGAATTTGTTCGGTTAAACAATACACAAGTGATAGGAACTACCAGAAGCGGAAAAATCAGAAATCCGATTTTTAAAAAAATTCCTTGTATTGCATGTGATATTACAAATTTTAAAGCAGTAAAAAAAATTATATCCGAAAAAAACCCTGATGTGGTTATTAATTTTGCCGCAATTTCTACCCTTGCTCAAAGTTGGGAAAATCCAGCCAGCACTATGGCCACTAATACAGGAGGAACATTGAACTTTTTAGAGTCTCTTAGGCAGCTAAAGTCAGATGCATTATTTATAGCAGTAGGTAGCAGAGAGGAATATGGAAATGTTCCAATCAACCGCCTTCCAATAACTGAAAATGAATGCCTTAATCCGGTTAATCCTTATGGTGTTGCAAAAGCAGCAGCAGATCAATTAGCAAAACAATATTATGAAAAATATGAACTTCAAACTATTTGCACGAGATTATTTAATCAGACAGGGCCTATTTGGCCGGAACGCTTTGTTGATTCAAATTGGTGCAAACAAATAGCCCTAATCGAAACAGGAAAAAACAAACCTGAAATTAAAACGGGAGACTTAAATTCGGTTCGTGATTTTACTGATTGTAGGGATATTGCTAAAGCATATTGGGCGCTTTCAGAAAAAGGGAAAATAGGACAGGCATATAATATTTGCTCAGGAAAGAAAGTCATTATGAAAAATATGCTTGATCAGTTACTTTCAGCTTCAAAAATCAAAATAAAAATAAAAAAAGACCCTTCACGAATTTTTAAAGATCAGATTCGCGAAGCTTGGGGAGACAACTCAAAATTACAGCAACACACGGGGTGGAAACCTAAGATTGCACTAAAAACTACACATGAAGAATTATTAGATTATTGGCACAAAATATGCAAGTAGGGAGCACCATGGAGTTATCTGTTATTTTACCGACTTACAATGAACGTGAAAATATTGAAGCGGTTATTTTAGAACTTGAATCATTTTTTTCAAAAAAAGAAACTTTTGAAATTATTGTAATTGATGACTCCTCGCCAGATAAAACTGCAGAAGCAGTACAAAAAATGCAAAAACGTTTTTCAAATCTAATATTAATCAAGGATCAGCCAAAAGAGGGGATAGGAAGGGCACTTGAAAAAGGATATGACAGAGCAAGGGGAAATTGGTTACTGTCAATGGATGCTGACCGTGCTTTTTTGACAAAAGATCTTGAACGTATTATTTCAGAGCGCAAAAACGGGTTTGATTTTATTGTTGGATCCAAATATGCACAAGATTCAAATTATGTAAAAAATTCATTTATTTCATGGGTGCGCAGCAAAATAAGCGAATGGGGAAATTTGTACATAAATTTAGTAAGTGGCGTTCCGTTAAAAGATTTTTCCATGAACTTTCGACTGTTAAAAAAAGAGGTGTGGAAAAACATTAAACCAAAAGACAAAGAAAATTTTTTCCTCGTTGAAATGATTGTACAGGCGCAATATAAAAAATACAGGATAAAAGAATTAGGTGTTTCTCTAATCCCGCGTAGTTTTGGCGTATCAAAAACTCAGGTCGGAAAACAGATGGGAAAATTTCTGCTAAAGTCAACTGCCTTGTTGTTGAAACGGATAGCAAGGTGATTACTTGGTTGTTTTTATAAAAGCATACTTTGTAAGTTTTATATTAAAAAAGGAAAAAGAGATGCAATGAATTCAAAAGTAACAAAAATTGAAAAGTGCAGGGTATGCGAAAATACCGGTCTTACACCGATTCTTTCATTAGGCGAACAGTTTGTTTCGGATTTTATAAACAATGAAAAAGAACAGGGTATACGGGCACCTTTGGAACTTGTTTTATGTGATTCCTCTACTGGAGGATGCGGACTTTTACAGTTAAAACATTCTGTAACTGCTGAAACAATGTACAAACAATATTGGTACCAATCAGGAATTAATAAAACTATGCAAGAAGCATTAGCGGATATTGTCAATAAAGCACAGCAATTTGTAAATTTAAAAAAAAATGATTTAGTATTAGACATAGGATGTAATGATGGAACATTATTGCGTGCTTATAAACAAACTGGATTAAATTTAATTGGTTTTGATCCTGCAACTAACCTGATACCCCTAGCTCGTAAAGGCACTACAAAAATTATAAACGATTTTTTCAATGCGCCTGCATTTCAAAAAGAATTTGGATCAAAAAAAGCAAAAATCATCACCAGCATAGCAATGTTTTATGATTTAAATGACCCGAATACATTTGTTTCAGATATTAGTAAAATATTGGACGAAAACGGGATTTGGATAATACAAATGAGTTACCTGCATGATATGATAAATCAAAATGCATTTGACAACATTTGTCACGAACATTTGGAATATTATTCGCTTTTTTCATTAGAAAATCTTCTCAAACGCCATAATTTACAAGTAGTGGATGTAGAAAAAAATGATGTGAACGGCGGCAGTTTTAGAATATACATCGCACATGAAAAAAATTCAACTTCAATTGAACTTCAAAATTCTAAAAATAATGTTTCTGCAATGCGCGAATATGAAAAAAAAATAGGCGCCAATGAAAGAGAATTTTACAATTCATTTGCAAACCGTATTTTGCAACTTAAAGTTAAAACAGTTGCATTTATAAAAAAAGAAATTGAAAATAAAAAAACCGTCTGGGTGTATGGCGCATCTACTAAAGGAAATGTATTACTGCAATATTATGGGTTAGATAATAAACTAATTGTTGGAGCAGCCGAACGTAATCCGGATAAATATGGCAAAATGACAGTTGGAACACACATACCTATTGTTTCAGAAAAAGAAGCAAGAGAACAAAACCCGGATTATTTTCTATTGCTTCCCTGGCATTTTTTAAATAATTTTTTAGAAAGGGAACAGGCATTTTTGGAAGCAGGGGGTAAATTTATAGTGCCTCTTCCAAAAGCAAAAGTTATAAGTTCAAAAAACGAAATATTCATTTAAAAAAATCAATTGTTTTCTTCAATCCATTTTCAAGAGAAATTTTTGGCACCCATGCAAGTTTTTCGCGTGCAAGTGAAATGTCCGGAAGCCTTCTTTCAGGATCATCCACAGGAAGACCCTTAAAGGAAATTTTTGATTTGCTTTTGGTAAGTGAAATAATTTTCTGTGCAAGTTCGAGGATTGTTGTTTCAACAGGATTGCCTATATTCACCGGCCCTTTTTCAGGAGAATTCATTAAGGAATAGAGGCCCGTAACCATGTCATCAACGTAACAAAAGCTTCTTGTCTGGTCGCCTTTGCCATAAACCGTAATGGATTCGCCTGCAAGTGCCTGGTTTATGAAGTTAGGTACGACCCTGCCATCATTGCCTCTCATTCTTGGACCGTAAGTGTTGAATATTCTTGCAATCTTCACATTAGAATTATTCATTTTTCTGAAAGAAACACAATACGCCTCACCGAATCTTTTTGCCTCATCATAGCATGAACGCGGTCCGACAGGATTTACGTTTCCCCAGTATGTTTCTTTTTGCGGATGCTCCAATGGATTGCCGTAAACTTCTGATGTTGAGGCAAATAACAAAGAGGCATTTTTTTCTTTTGCAATGGCAAGCAGATTCCTTACTCCAAGCGAACCGGCATCAAGTGTTTCAAGGGGCTTTTCCTGATAATCGACTGGCGATGCCGGAGAAGCAAGATTATAAATTTGTTTTACTTCAAAAGCAACTGAAAATTCCTTTGAAATGTCCTGCTCAATGAAAGAAAATTTTTTGTTATCCATTAAGTGCGCAATGTTGTTTTTGTTTCCTGTAACAAGGTTGTCAATTGCAACAACATCTTCGCCCTTGGTGATAAGAAAATCACAAAGATGTGATCCTATAAATCCTGCACCTCCGGCAACAATGATTTTAGCCATTGAATTCCTCTCTTGCCTTTCCGAGGTTTTCAAAAGAACCTATGTCAAACCAGTTTTCTGTGAAAATGAATGCATGCACTGGCTTGTGCCTTGAAAGCCATGCAACAAAATCACCCGCATTGTCCGGTGAATTTCCAGGCTGAAGGTAAAGGTCTATTTCCTTTACATCAGTCTTTGTGAAAATGTAACAGGCTGTTGCCGCAAGTGTGCTTTTTGGTTCAACTGGCTTTTCCTCAAAACCAACTACTTTTTTTTCCTTATCAATTTCAACAACACCAAAGCGCTCTTTCACAAGTTCCTTGTCTTTCATGTCACGGCATGCGACAATGCTTGTCCCTTTTTTTTTGTAAAAATTGTAAAAATCCGAAATTTTGTATTCGAAAAGATTGTCGCCCGCAATAATCATTAGTTCATCATCCAGCTTCAGGTCCTTTATAGTGAAATCAATGTCCCCGACAGCTCCGCG
>PCWY01000004.1:0-15820 GCA_002762975.1 Candidatus Diapherotrites archaeon CG11_big_fil_rev_8_21_14_0_20_37_9
ATTTTTTAAGGTCACAGACAAGTGGACTTCTCCTCCGACCAAAGAGGAAATTGCAAAAGTTTTTGCAGACCATGACATGAAAGTTGTTGGGGCACCATTAAAAGCTGACTAACTAAAATTAGCATGAACCACTAACAAAACGTTAGGGGTAATTTTACAAGGGGGGATACAAATTTAAAGGGAGAATTTTTTGTGTCATGATTCCAAAAATTCTTTCAAAAAACCGTATTTTTCCTGTTCAAGCAAAAACGAATCATGTCCTTTGTCTGAATCAACTGTAAAGTATTGTGGGGTTTTTCCTGCTTTCTCAAGTGCCTGCACCATGGCCTTTTGTTCTTCAGGGTAGAAGCACACATCTGAATTGATTGATGCAATAAGGTATTCAGGGTTTGTTGCATTGCTTTTTGCAAATGCCTTTTCCAATGAACCATTGCCGTATTTTTTTGCAATGTCAAAGTGCTGTATTGCTTTGGTAATCAAAAGGTAGGTGTTTGCATCAAAGCGCTTTACAAATTTTTTGCCCTGATGGAACATATATGATTCTATGTGGTGCATGAGCCTGTAATTGTAAAAGTAATCATCCGGCAAGATTGTTTCTTCTTTTGCTCTGTTGATTATTGTGTCAATATCAACGTATGATTTGTGTGCAATCATTCTTGCAAGCATAAGGCCTTTGTGCGGTTTTCCCTGTCCGTAATAATTGCCACTGAAAAACTGCGGGTCATTTTCTATTGCTAGTATCTGCTCAAGACCGTGTAGTTTGTTTAATGCTGATGTTTTTGATGAACTTGCAACAATTGCTGCTTTTTTTACGGAGTAACCAAACTGCATTATATATTCCTGTGCAATGTATCCGCCAAGTGATGCGCCTATAATTGCATTAAGTTCATTAATGCCGATTTTTTCAAGGGTTAATTTCTGGAGCCTTGCCATATCTCCTACACTTATTTCAGGGAATGTTTTTCCATATTCTTTTCCTGTTCTAGGATTTATTGAACTTGGGCCTGTTGTGCCATAACATCCGCCAAGCACATTCTGGCAAATAACAAAATGCTTTTCAGTATCAATTATTTTTTTCGGACCAACAAAAGAATCCCACCATCCTGTGTGGCAGTCGTCCTGCCAGAATTTGTTTTTGAAATTTTTGTTTAATCCTGTGATGTGTGCGCTTCCTGAAAGTGCGTGAAAAATCAGAATTGCGTTGTTTTTTTCAGGGTTTAATGTGCCTGCTGTTTCATATGCTATTTGAACATTTTTGAGGGTTCTGCCGTTTTCAAGTTTAAAGTTTTCAATTTCAATGATTTTTGTTTCTGTTTCGTTATCAGGCATTACTAATTATGGGTTAATTCACTAATTAATATTTATTGAACAAAATATTCTTTTATGAATATGGTTTATTGTTTTTTGATTGTTATTTCTATTGCGCTTATTTTGAGGTTTTCATCATTGTCTCCCTTGATATTCTCAGTATAGATTTTGATGTCATTGGGTTGTGCAGTTTTTTCAAATTTGTTTCTCACTATTTCCGCAACATCAACTGCCCTTGAAATGGCTTTTCCCCTTGCCTTTAACACTATTTCGTTGTTGCCTTTGTTCATTTGCATAACAACAGCCATTACATATGCCATTGTGCCTTTCTTGCCCCCGCGTATACAGTGTTGTCCACAAGCATTCCCCCCTCTATTAATTGTTTTTGATAATATAGGGATCTTTGTGCTATAAAATAGTTTAAGATTTTTTTAAAAAAAAGGATTTACTGGATTATTTCAAATAATCCAGTGTTGATTCAAATATTCCTCTTGTTTTTCCAGGGTTGTAGTTGAAGTAAATGCTCTTTCCTATAAAGAGGTTTTTCTCAACTATTGCTGGATAGCTTTTTTTGTCTATTGCAGAACTCTGAATATATGCAAGTTCTTTTCCGTCAACTGCTATATCAAATGATTCAAAGTTTGCGTTAAGGTTAGGGTCTGCAGGGAATACTTCTATACCTTCCATTATTGGGTGCTGTTCATCTTCCCTGAAGATTTTCCCTCTTATAAGAAGCCTATTTGTACAGGTAGGCTGGTCGTTAATTATTCTGTCACATTTTACTGGTATGACATCTCCAAAGGTGTTCTGCCAACCGATAACATCGTAGGTATCTGGTCTTCTTATTCCTGAATCCTTTACGGTTATGAGGCTTCCTCCGTTCTTAACAAACTGCTGTATTGCTTCTCCGAATTTTTTTGAAACTTCTTTGTTTGCTTCTTCGCTCTGGTCAAGCATTACTATTTTGTACTGCGCCAGTTGCTCTTTCGGATTACGCTCTAGCGTTTGCGTTGTTTTCAAATCATAATCGATTATATCGCGATTGTCATTCAGAATATCAATTACTTCTTGGCTTGTTGAACCTACAATAAGCATTTTTGTTTTTCCGCTGTTTGATTCGAATACATCTGCAATTTGCCCTATTATGGGTGTTTGTGAATCAATTACATCGAATCTTACTGCGAGGAAAAATCCAATTATTAGTATAAGTATTAATGGGACTAGTCCTTCCATGTGTTTGCTTAGTTTACTGACTGGTGCTCCGCCGAAATCATCTGCCGGCGCGGCCCCTGAATCCTCTGGATACATCCGTTTTCACCTTCTTCAATTAATCTGTTAATATTACTTGTTAAAACCTTTATAATTATTACGCTTAGGGCGTTTTTGAGATAAATAAGTCCTTTTTATATTTAAATCTTTCTTTAATAATTATTAATAACAAGGATATGTGATTTGAAATGAAGTTTACAAGAACATCAGGGCAGCAATCAGGGCCAAGCTCCGCAATCGGAATAATGCGATTTTTTGATGCGGATTCAGGTGGTCCAAAAATCAGCCCTGAATTTGTTATAGGTGTGACTGTGGTTTTTACTATATTAATTGCCGCAGTTGAGCTCACGGGTTTTTTAGGTTAATTTTTTAAGCAACAGAACCATTATTTCTTTTTATGGATGCTGAAATAAAGGCTCTTGTTTTGTCAACAAAAAAGCGCCTTCTTGAAGATTTACCAAAGTTCCTTGAATCAAATGATAAATTTGCATTCGGAAGCTCCATTGATTCTTTTGCAACAACAGTCCTTGGAAAACTTGAGGGTAAAATGGATTCAAGTACAAATTTTTCTGAATTTGTAAATATTCTTTATGGTTGTCAGCAACTTGATGATTTTGGTGAAAGTTGGGCTCCGACAAAAGAGAAAATAACTGCTTGGATTGCTTTCCTGAAAAAATTCAGTGTTTAGAAACTTTTATATAATTCCAATTCTATTATCTTTTCATGAAGTTAGCTGTTTCGCTTTTAATTTTTGCATTTGTTTTGTCAGGGTGCGCACAAACTAATCAGGATCAGATTGCACCAGATCTTGCAGTTCCCTCAAAATATTTTTGTGAACAGGCTTCTGATTGTGTTGAAGTAACTTTAGGCTGTTGCGGATGCAGTTCAGGCGGACATCCTGAAGCGGTAAACGCGGAATGGTACGCTTCTTATACACTGCCTGCCTGCGGCGCTGATATTGCGTGCACGCAAAGTTACAATTGTTTTGATTATGAAACAAATTGTGTTTCAAATAAATGCGAATTAAAAAATGTTGGCGATAGTCCGTTATAATAGTTTAATGAAAAATTCCCTTTCAAGTAATTTTTCCATTTCTCCTTTCCCAAAAACAATTTTTGTATTGGTGCTTTCCTCAATCTCTTTCTTGTATTTTTCAATAAACTTTTTGTCTGAACAATCAAGTTCCATTTTAACAATATCACTTGGATTTAACTTTGCCTGCTTTCTTGCATCCTGTACCCTTCTTCTGAGCTCCATTAATTCCCATTCTTCTTTCAGTTCTGTGTTTGCATCTTTGTTCAAAAATATTTTTCCATCTGAAAATTCCTTTTCAGCATAATTTCCTTTTGGTTCCTTTTGCTGCTCTATGAATTCCTTCACGTTTGCGGAAGATGAAATTATTTCAATTGTATTTGGGAATGCTTTTTCCTTGCTTACATAAATGAGTTGTGTGAGCGGCCACCTTAATCTGAGTTTTTCTGTTTCTCTTAAACTGAGAGATTCCTGCAGTATTCTTTTTGCAAGTTCAATTTCATTTTCAAGTTTTTCATCAATGAGTTTTTCATTTGCTTCAGGAAGCATTGTGAAGTGTATTGATTCCCCTGCCTCTGAGAAATGGTAAAAGTATTCTGAGAGGTGTGGTGTTATAGGTGCAAGGAGTTTCAGCAATGCTGTTATGCAGTGGCTGAATACCTTGTTCAATGCTTCTTTGTTTTCTTCTTTTGCTCTATCTCTTATGAGTTTTATGTATGTTCTGCTGAACTCTTCAAGAACAAAGTATTCTATTTCTGAAGCAATTTTTGCATATGCATATTCATCATAATTTTTTCTCGTGCTTTTTATGAGTGTGTGCAGTTTGCTAATTATCCATTTGTCCTCTGTTGCAAGTCCTTTTTCATCAATTTTTTCATGTTTGTTAAGGTCAAGGTTCAGGTATGTTGCTCCGTAGCTGAACGAATTCCAGAATGTATTAAAGAATCTGTTGATGTCTTTGAATGCATTCCAATCAAAGGTCATGTCCTCTCCCTTGAATTCTTTTGCAATGTAAAATCTCAAATAATCTCTGTTGTATTTTTCAATTACTTCTTTCGGAGAAACAATGTTGCCTTCGCTTTTTGACATTTTTTTCTTTCCAAGATCAAGAACCATTCCATGCATTGCAACCGTTTTGAAAGGTGCTTTATCAAAGCATATGGTAGATGTAATTATCTGTGAATTCCACCAGCCTCTTATTTGGTCTTTTCCTTCAATGTTAATGTCAGCAGGCCAGTATTTTTCAAATTTTTCTTTATTCTCAGGGTAACCTATTGAGCCCCATGATGTTGCGCCTGAATCAAACCATACATCAAGAACCTCTGATACACGTTTCATTTCGCCTTTTCCGCATTTGCATTTCCAAGTAACTTCATCAATCCATGGTTTGTGCAAATCATTTATTTCTTTTTTGTAATACTCTTTGAGTTCTTTCCTTGATGCAATTACTTTTTTGTTTCCGCATTCATCACACAACCATATTGGTAAAGGTGTTCCCCAGTACCTTTGTCTTGAAACCGGCCAGTCGCTCAGATTCTCGAGCCAGTTGTTGAACCTGTCCTGTCCCCATGCAGGGTACCATTTAACATTTTTGTTAAGTTCAATTATTCTTTCCTGTATTTCGCTTACTTTGAAGAACCATTGCGGTGCTGAAATCATTATCAAAGGGCTTTTGCAGCGCCAGCACATTGGGTAATCGTGGGTATAAGGATGTTTGTAAATTAGTGCTCCGGATTCGCTCAAATCCGAGATTATTTCTGAATCAACTACTCTTGCTTTTTTGCCCGCATATTTTCCGCATTCTTCTGTCAGCAAACCGTTTATGTTCACAATGCTGAGCACAGGCAAACCTGCTTTTGTTCCTGCATCATAGTCTTCTTTTCCGCACCCTGGTGCTGTATGAACAAGTCCTGTCCCTTCATCAATGTTAACGTATCTCTCACTCATTATTACTCTATAAGCACCCTTGAGTTCTCCTAAATTCAAGTTAGGTGCAAGCGGACTTTCATACTCAATGCCTTCAAGTTCTTTTCCCTTGAATTCTTTTTTCACTAGGTATCCTGCTTCTGCGGCATCCATCAGATTTTGTAATCTTTCTTTTGCAAGTATCCAGGTTTCCCTTCCACCTACCTCAGCTTCAACGTAATCATATTTTGGATTTGCCATTACTCCTGTGTTTGAAGGCAATGTCCATGGGGTTGTTGTCCAAATAATTAGATATTTATTTTCTGTTCCTTTTACTTTGAATTTTACATAAATTGAATTGTCTGTTTGCTTATCATATTCAATTTCGTTGTATGCAACTGCAGTTTCACAGTGCGTGCATGCATGTATTGGATATTTTCCAAGATAAAGCAAATTCTTTTCGTCTGCTCTTTTGAATGTCCACCAAAGCGCTTCAATGTATTCATTGTCAAGTGTTAAATATGGGTTTTTCCAGTCCATCCAGACTCCAAGGTTATCGAATTCATCATTCATTATGTCAATGTATTCTGTTGCGAATTTTCTGCATTCTGTAATGAATTTTTCCACGCCTATTTTTTCAATTTCGTCCTTGTTTTTCAAACCGAGTTTTTTTTCAACTTTGTTTTCAATTGGCAAACCATGTGTGTCATAACCTGGTTGATCTAAAACAGAAAATCCTTGCATTCTTTTCTGCTTCATTGTAATGTCCTTAACTATTTTGTTCAATGCTGTTCCCATGTGTATGTGTCCTGAAGCATAAGGCGGACCATCCATCATATAGAATCCTTTTCCGTTTGCGTGCTGTTGCCTTGCTTTTTCAACTATTTTTTTGTCTTTCCAGTACTTCCTGATTTCCTCTTCTTTTGCAAGGCTGTATGCTTCTAGTTTTTTCATTTTCATTCAATTCCCGCGAATCTTTTTATTGCATTTACATATTCTTGAAATTCCTCGCTTTCAATCGACTTTGCTTTTTCAAATCTGATTGTCTCCTCATTCCCTATAATTTTTGTTTGCATAAGAAAACCAATAACTTTCATTTTTGATTGCGGTGCATTCCAGCTTCCTTGCGCAATAACTTCGATGTGCTTTGCATGTTTCCTGCAATGCTCCCTGAATTTTTCCCTTGCTTCAATAACATCTTCTCTGTTGATAATGGTGTGTGTTTTTCTGGGCTCGTGTTTTCCAGAACCAGTGCCTTTGTCCTTGGGTCTTGCTGTCCATGGGGTTTCCTTTTTGGGTTTTGGCATATGGGAGTAAGCGGATTTGAACCGCTGACCCTTGGCGTATAAGACCAATGCTCTGACCAGGCTGAGCTATACTCCCTGAACGGCGCTCCGTTCGTGAGCGTACCATCTTCGCTACGCTTGATGCTACTTCCGACCGCGCGTACCGACAGCCCATGCTTTGCATGGACGTGACTCGCTGACGCTCGCAAATACACTATATTAAAGGCTTAAATTAGGTTTAAAAGGTTAAAGATTGGTTTGTAGTGGGATTATCCGCGTCTTTTGTGCTGGGTTCTAAGTCTTTTTTCCTGTTTGCCTTTATCAAGCTGTCTCAAAACCGCTTTTGCCCTGCCTACTGCCTGTGGGCCGTATTTTGCAGGGTTTTTTAGTGTTGCCTGTGCCTGAGCTTCGGTCATTCCTGTATTGTTTGCCATTGTAAACACGCTTAGTATATTTGAATTATTTCAGCTACTATAAAAACATTTCTAAATTTAGGTTTATTCAAAGCTCTTTCAGGCTCACATTATTTGATGTGTTTATTTCAAAATTTGCTTCTATTTCTTGAATTTTTCCGTATTTGCCAAGGCTCATGGTAAGTGCGCTTTTGTATGTTGTTGTGTATGCATTGCTTATCAAATAGTGTTTGCCTTTTTGGATTTCCATTATTTGTTCATCCCAAACAGATAAGTATATACAGCCTGTTTCATCACCTATGAGAACATCAGCCACTTTGTGAATCAGTGAGTCACTTTTTGATACAACTTCTCTAAGCTCTGCTATTTCTTCGACTTTTATTTTTAATTCAATTTTTTTCATTGCAGGCTTTAGTTCTTTTACTTTCATGTTAAAAATTAGATTCCTGTAAACTGTTTTAATCTTATTTGGTAAGATCTGGGTGGAAGTTCATGAGCAAATCAATATTTGCTTTGAGTTTTTCAAGGGTTTCATTGTTTTTTACTTCATAATCCGCGGTTTCAAGAACTCTTTTGAGTCCTTTTTTTTCAAAATCATTTTCATCCCTTTCAAAAAACGCTTCTCTTTCCTGCGCATCATCAACGCTTTTTCTTTGGAATCTGTTATCCTTTTCCGCGGTAATTTTGACTATTTTCAGATCAGGAAACTTTTTTCTAAAATAATCCACTTCTTCAATCGATCTTGGGCCAACAAGTACAAGTTTTTCTTTTTCTTGTATTGTTCCTGCCAGGATTTTTGCAATTGCGTCCATTCCCATTTCAAATCTCAATGTGTCGCCTAAAATATTCATGTTTTCTTTTGTAGGTTCTATTCCTTCTTTATCAAGCAATTCTTTCAGCACTTCACTAAAAGTGTATTTTGTGAAACCATATTTTTCAACAAGGTGGTTTGCTGCTGCATCTTTTCCGGATCTTGCAAGGCCACAGATTATTATTGAAGTCATTTGAGCATTCCTTTTTGATTATTTTTCATTTAGATTAAAAGATCTTTTCAGTGTCCTGTAGTTGACGCTTTTGTGTCCGGTGTAAAGTATTACAAGTATGAACCAAGTCATGAAAAGAACTATGAGTCCCCAGATTCCGCCCACTGTCCATATTACCCATGATGTGAAAAGAGTTACCGCAATCAAAGAGTAACCGAATGCAATGTAAAGATACCACATTGTTTTTGCAACTTCAACTTTTTCAATAAAAGGTTTCACTGAATTTATTGCTTTTATTGTAAGGTAAAGAATCAAAACAAGCATGAGCCAGTTTGTTGCAAGCAATATAAGCGTTAATTGGTCTGCCATATGCTTGAAAGTAGTGCTTCGAAATATAAAAATGTGTATGTTTTTTTGGGTTTAAAGATTTCCCCTGCCAAAGCAGGGGATTCACTCTTTCTTTTTGGTGTAGCTTTTTCCTTTCTCTTGAAAAGAGAAAGAAAAAGGTGCTTACATATCCATTCCGCCCATGCCTCCCATTCCACCCATGCCTGGTGGCATTGCTGGGCCTCTGCTTTTGCCTGTTCCTGCAATAATGTCATCTATTCTGAGAAGCATTTCTGCTACTTCCGATGCTGATGTTATTGCCTGTGTTTTCACTTTCAATGGCTCGATGATTTTGTTTTTCTTTGCGTCATCGAGTTTTGCACTGTACACGTTTATTCCAATTGTGATGCCGCCTTTTGCGGAGTGCTTGCTTCTCAATGCAACCAATGTGTCTATCGGATCCATTCCTGCGGTTTCGGCAAGTGTTCTTGGAATTACCTCAAGTGCTTCTGCGAATGCTTCTATTGCCAGTTGTTCTCTTCCACCTATTGTTTTTGCGTAATCTCTTAGCTTGAATGCAACTTCCGCTTCGCATGACCCGCCCCCATAGAGTATTTTGCCCACGTTAAGTGCCGCTGATACTGCGCCGATTGCATCGTGCACTGCCCTTTCTGCCTCATCAACCACGTGTTCCGTTCCGCCCCTGACAAGGAGTGATACGCTTTTCGGGTTTTTGCATCCTTCCACAAAGACCATGTCGTCGCCTGAGATTTTCTTTTCTTGCACAATCGCTGCTTTTCCGAGGTCTGCGCTTGTGAGGTCATTTACTCTTGAAACAACCCTTGCGTTTGTTGCTTTTGCAAGTGCGTCCATGTCGCTTTTTTTGACTCTTCTTACTGCAAGGATTCCTTCCTTTGCAAGGTAATGCTGTGCTATGTCATCAATGCCTTTCTGGCACAAAACAACGGTTGCTCCTGCGTCCTTTACCTTTTGCACCATTCCCCTCAGGATTTTTTCTTCCTGGTCAAGGAATGCCTGCAATTGATCGGGATCTGAAATCTGGACTTTTGTGTCTGTTTCAGGGCTCTTGATTTCCATTGCGGAATCAATGAGTGCGATTTTTGCATTCTCAACTTTGGATGGCATTCCTGAATGCACAACTTCTTTATCAAGAACAATTCCCTGTATAAGTGCTGAGTCTTTTATGCTTCCGCCGACTTTCTTTTCGATTTTTATGTTGTCAAGTTCAATAACTGCTTTTCCATTTTCTTCTGTTGCAATTTGGGTTATTGCTTTCATTATGAGTTCGCCAAGTTCCTCTGCCCCTTCAGCTGATTTGCCTGTCATTGATGTCATGGCAATCTGCTTGAGCAATAGTTTGTCGCTAAGTGAAATGTCTTCAGCTATGTCTGCGTAAATTTCTTTTGCTTTTGCTGCAGCCTGTCTATAACCTTTCACGATTATGCTTGGGTGTATTTCATCATCCAGAAGCTTCTCTGCTTTTTCAAGCAATGAACCTGCGATAACAACTGCTGTTGTTGTTCCGTCGCCTACCTCATCATCCTGAGTTTTTGCAACTTCGACCATCATTTTTCCTGCTGGATGATCAATACTCATTTCGCTTAAAATTGTCG
Organism: Candidatus Diapherotrites archaeon CG11_big_fil_rev_8_21_14_0_20_37_9; assembly: GCA_002762975.1. Taxonomy (GTDB): domain Archaea; phylum Iainarchaeota; class Iainarchaeia; order Iainarchaeales; family Iainarchaeaceae; genus PCWY01. The sequence continues at coordinate 10,158 of PCWY01000004.1, forward strand.
CGCCATCATTTGAGATTATAACATCTCCTAGGTCATCAACAATCATTTTGTCCATGCCTTTTGGTCCAAGGGTTGATTTGACTGCGTTTGCAACCGCTTTTGCTATAAGGATGTTTATTCTCTGTGCATCCCTTCCTCTTGTTCTCCTTGCCCCTTCTGGCAAGAAAACAACCTGTTGATTCTGATCTTGTGCCATTAAATCCCTCCTAAAAAGCTTTAATTCCGGCTATAAATAGTATATTTATTGATGGATATGAAAGTATTAAAAAGGTTATTTTTTGATGGATATAGGTGATTTATCTGGGTTTATTGCGTTTTATGCGGTTCAAGAATCCTTTTTACCCGTATTCTTTTTCTTCCAAAAATCCCGAATGCTTTTTCAGAATTGGTTCTTTTTATGTTGCCTTTTGCATCAACAATAATGTATTTGTAGCCTGTTAAATATTCCCTGAGCTCTTTTGCTTTTGGTGTATTTGTTTGAGCAATCCGTCTTAGTTCTCCTGTAAGTTGTGAGTGGGCCATTTTAAACATTTCTCTATTTGCAAAAAATCCGCCGATTGCTCCTCCAATAACTCCGGCACTTGTTGTTAAAGCCCAGTTCCTAAGTTCAGGGTTGTGTGCTATAATGCTTCCTGCAAAAGCTCCTCCTGCAAATGGCCCGATTGCTGTTGCTGCTGCTCTTTCCTTTCTGAGTTTTTTAATTTCTCTAGTGTGGACTCTTGCCTTTTTTGGAAGCGTCGGAGCCGGTTGTAGGTTTCTTTTCAATAATCTCATGTTTTATTTTTAGTTGCTGCTTATATTTATTTTTTCTTTTTTTGCAAAATGTATATAAACAAGTGCAGCGCCTATAATTAAAGCAATTATTTGCACGCTTATTGTTTCAATTGTTGGATATATTCCCAAATCAGCTATTTTCGGAATCATTATTACTGTTTCGGGGATTATGTGGGCTTCCTGTAATTCGTGAATTCCTTTTCCTGCAAATTTTACTGAGAGAACAAAAAGCAGAATTGATGTTGCACCAAAAACAAGGTTGAGCGGAAGTTTTTGCTCTAATTTTATTATAAGCATAAAAAGAATTGCAAGTGCAACAAACCCAAGAATCATTCCTAATAAAATTCCAGATAAATCCATTGTGCCTGCTGTCAGCGCCTTAAAGAAAAGCACTGTTTCAAATCCTTCCCTGTAAACCGCGAGGAATGAAACAAGGCCAAGGGCAAACGAACTGTTTTTTGTAAGTGCATCATCCACTTTTCCTTTAATGTAATTGTTCCATTTTTTTGATTCTATTTTTCCAAGTAACCAATTGGTTACATAAAGAAGTACAACTGATGCAATCAGCATTGTTATTCCCTCAAGGATTTCTTTTGGCGTATCGGTCGCAGAAAAAAATATGTCTATGATGAATGCTGTAAAAAAACTTACAACAACAGCAAGCCCTGACCATAAGTAAACTGTTTTCACCTTATCCTTGTGCTTTGCAGCAACAAGGTATGCAATGATTGCTGCAATAACAAGTATTGCCTCAAGTCCTTCCCTAAGTAGTATTGTGAATGATTCTGCAAAACCCTCGTTTCCTGTAGGTTCTGCTGCAAAAACCATACCTGAAAGAATTATTGCGAATGTAATTGTTATTAAAAATTTCAACTTCAAATCCATGTAAGGTTCACCTAACTAATGTAAGGTTTACCTAACAATTTAAATAGTTTCTTGTTTGTTAACATTGTTAAACAATGCGTCTTTATTTATTGTTTTTCATTATAATTATATTATGCCTGAAATTTCCGAAAAAGTTGTTCTCGAATCAGTTGTCCTTGAAAAAAGTCACGAGAACGAGGAAATGTACCTTAAGGCAATCTATCTTCTTGAGGAATTAGGGTTAAGACCTGTGCATGCCATTGACGTTGCAAAGCTCCTGAAAATTTCCCTGCCTTCCTGCGTTGAAATGCTCAACAAACTTGACAAAAAAAAATTCATCTCTTATAATGGTCGAAACGGAATCCAGTTCAAAGGGAAAGGAAAAAAGCTTGCTGAAAAAATAATCAGGAATTTTCGCCTCACTGAACTGCTTTTCAGGGATATCCTGAAGCTTGATTTCGAGGATGATTCAGTATGCAGGTTCGAGCATGTTGTTACCGATAAAATTGCAATTGCCTTGAGAAAAGTTCTGAATAACCCGAAAAAATGCCCTCACGGAAAAAATATTCCTGTTTATTGAACGTTTGGCAGGACTCATTTTTTCAGAATGATTATGTTGCCTCTTCCCTTCCTGAATTTTTTTATTTTTCCTGTGTTCTCTAGTTCCGCAATAATCAGCGAAGTTTTTGCTTCGCCATAATCAACCTTATCTCTAATATCTTTTTGCGTCATTCTTCCGCCGTACCTTTTTATAATTTCAGTTAATTCATTTGCCTCATCACTAATTTTTTCTGTTTCATTTTTATTTGAATATTTTTTTTCAACAGAAATGTGTTCTGTTTCAAGACCTGTGATTTTTTTTGTAATAAATTTAGGTCCAATAAAAAAAAGCGCTGCAAACACAAGTACAATTATTGCAATAATTCCTGCTTGTGCAATATCCAAGTTTCCTTGTTCGCTGCTTTCAAGTGCTTGCTTGTCTTCAGTTGTAAGCTCAATATTATCAATGTCTTCAAATAAATATTCATTTTCCTCAAGATTCGGAAGCAGAATCATATCTATTGTGAAATTTCCATCTCCTTTTACTTCAACAATTTCACTTGCTTCATATTTGAGCAGATTATTTTCAAAATATTGTGCCTTTAAGTTATATGTTCCTGTTTCTGTAACATTAAATGAGTAAATGCCATTTGTCGTTACATCAATTTGTTTTGGAATAGTATCAATTTCAACTATTGTATTGTTTAATGGCTCAAGGGTATACCATTCAAAAAGCGTTCCTGATATTGTTGCTCCTGAAGTAAGTACAGGAAATAAACAAAATACAATTAATAAAAAAAGAAACTCTTGTTTCATTGATTTATTGCTGCTAAAAACCTTTTAAACTCGTTCTTTTTGTTTCAAAAACCATTGTAAAGTTTCAATTTTCCAAAAAATGGTTTGTAAAGCTTTAAATAATTTGTTTGCATAAGAATGTATTTAAACTCGCTCTGATGTAATTAGTGCAGAGTTTTTCGATTGGAAAAATTTTGGAGGTAAAAAAAATGAATTCAAAAAGAGTAAATATTTTTGCTTCGCTGATGATTGCATTCCTATTGCTTTTTTCAGTGTTTGCATTTGCTGACTCTTCAGATGATGATTCATCCGACAGAGGCAGTTCAACGGATGATCCGAATAAACAGTACGATGATTCTGATAACAGGCCAAGTGGCGGAGATGATTCAGCTGTTATTTCAGATGATTCTTCGAACGATGCAGTTCCTGAATTGTATGATGATTCAGATTCTGATAAAGCACTTGGAGATTCTTTAACTGTTAGAGAAAGGTTAAGGGAAAAAGCCCTGAAAACTGTTCAACAGTATAAAGAAGCAAGGAAAAAATACCAAAATAGAGTTGAAGAATATAAAGAAATAAAAGATCGAATAAGCGAGTCAAAAGACAAGCTCGATGAGGCAAGGCAAAGGTTTGCATCTGCACCGGCTGCTAGAAAGGTAACGATGAGAGCGCAGTATTTTGAAAGGGCAAAGGGAGCGCTTTCAAATAAACTCGAAGCTCTTTTGAATCAGCTTGAAAGGCTATCTGGGCAGGGCTTTGAGGAGGAAGCAATAGCTGAAGCAAAAGCTTTCCTTGATGAAAAGAAAACCGCTGTTGATTCTGCAGAGACACCTGAGGAACTTAGGGCAATCTGGAAAGAACTCAATGACAAATGGGGCGAGTACAGATCAAACATAAAGAAAAAACTTGGTTTGCACATCAATGCAAGGGTTCAGAACCTTCTTGAAAAAGCCGATACATTCCTTGAAAGAATGAAAACATTAAGCATGGAACTCAAGGATAAAGGCAAGGATACAGAACCATTGGACAGGCTAATAACTCGTCTTGAGGAACGCCTTGCAAAATTCAATGATGCATACACCGAGCTTCAGGCACTTTATGAAGAAGCCGATTCAGCAAGAGATGCAAACGAAGTAATAAAAAAAGGAAACAGATTAGCTGTTGCAGTGAACAAAGAAATAGTAAAATATTTCCGCGGTTTAAAATACGCATTCAATGCAATGAGGGAATTGAATAACGGTGATGAATTGTCACAGGAAATTCAGGATAACATTGATTCATTTGTTGATGATTCAATAGACCAGGAATTCGAGGACGCACTCACAGACATAGGGGGCGGTGTTGAATGAAAAAAACAATAGCTTTGCTTTTGATTTCAATAGCTTTCCTTGCAGGGTGCGCCCAGCAGGCAAATCAGCAATCAGATTCAATGCCTAATTCGGATTCAACCGGAAAAGATTCAATGCAGGATTCAGTTACACAGCCGACAAGTGATGAATTAGCAGTATATGATTCTGAGCTTGTAGAGCTTGAATCTCTTCTGACTGATTCACAGGCAGAACTTGATTCAATAAATCTCAATGAAGACTTCAATGATTTCGACAGCGTTTTCAAATGAAAACGCTGATTCTTCTTTTTTTTAAATTTGTTTTATTCTTTTTAATTTTATTTTTTAATTTTATTTTTTAATTTTGTTTTTTAATTTTATTGTTTTAGTTTATTGTTTTATTTATTTTCTTTGGAAAAATGTCTTGATATTATTTCATCTATTTGTTCTTCTTTGTAAACCTAATAGGAACTATATTGTCCGCCTTGGTCGGGAATGTAAATTTTGAATTTGTACGGGTAACCTGGGTTATCAATTGAATGTATTTGAATTCCTTTTGGCATATTTCTGTATTTTGCCATTGGTTTTAGATTAAGAGATACTGCTTGATGAACCCTGTGTTCTTGGCGAGATTGTTTATGTTTCATATCTATTTTTTGTTTTCCATGGTTTATTAATTTTTTCTCTTGCCTCTTATTTACATGGGTTCTTTGGAGAAGTTTCTTGGAAAAAACAGCCTTGCACTTTTGGGCAAAATAGCCAAGGGGTGGACTTCTTTTGTTTACCTTGCCGAAAATAACAATGGGAAAAAGTTTGCTGTCAAGGTTCTCCGCGATAAGGCAAATCGCATGGATATGGTGAAGCGTGAATTCGAAAATCTTTCTCTTGCAAACTCTGTCAGGGTAGGACCGAAGCTTTTCAAGGCGGATTTTGATAATAATGTAATTGCATGGGAATATGTTGATGGCATGGTTTTTTCCGATTGGCTTTTTTCAAATCCTAAAAAAAAGGAGCTTGAAAAATTTATTGCCCTGCTTTATTATCAGGCAGAAAAGCTTGATGAAATCGGTCTTGACCATGGCCAGCTTACGGGCAGGGGGCACAACATAATAGTTTCAAAAGGAAAGCCCGTTATAATTGATTTTGAAAAGGCATCATCAAAAAGAAAAGTGCACAACAAAAATGTGATTGACGCGTTTTTTTTCAGGAATAAAAATTCAAAAGTAGTTAAAAAAATAAGGGGAATAATGAGTGAATGATTCACTCATCATCTTGAACAATTTCTTTTGGTTCCTTTGGATCCTTTTTCTGCTTCTGGTTATATCCTTCCATGAAGCCGGCTTCCTCAGGTTCTATTTCATCA
>PCWY01000004.1:15907-37406 GCA_002762975.1 Candidatus Diapherotrites archaeon CG11_big_fil_rev_8_21_14_0_20_37_9
CCTTCCGGAATTATTTCACGAATTTCTTGTCAACCAACCGCACTCGGTTGGGGAGTAGTCTATCTTCGTTTGTACTCGATAGACTTTACTTGACAAACTTTCTATCCACCTCAAGAATCAATACATCGCATGCAGCCTTGATTGATTCAAGTTGCTTGATGATTCTTTCTTTTTCCTTTTCAATATCTTGAATGTTTTCGTAAGGCTCGATTGCTTCCCTGAGCATGGAGCCGTCGACATATGTGTACGGGTAAGCGTCCATTTTCTGGGCGATTCTCTCAACCATTTTTCCAAGCCATGTGTTCATTTCATTTTTAACTTGGCCTTTAATCTGTTTTCCTTGGCTGAGGTTTTTCCTAAGCATATTTACAATAGTTGCCCTTGGAAAAGGAAGCTTGCTTTCATCAACTTCTTCTTCATCTTCTTCCTCGTTCGGGTGTTGTTCTCCCTCAATTTTGTGTTCCTCTTCCATAAATTCACCTCAAATTACATTACTTAGCATACAAAATCTGCTATTTAAATTGAGTACCGTTTAGATTTTAAATGCTTTCACTGGCTTTTTTGATTTTTAAAGATATTTGGTTGTTGGGTTGATTTCTTTTAATGAGTATATAAAAATGATTTAGAAAACAGCTTGTGCTTTGAAGTTTTTTGTAAGTTTGCTTTTTTTATTTTAAGATAATTTAATTAACTGTTGAGTGCTTTCTTTTAGCATGAGTGAACAGTCAAAACAATCTAGAGTATGGCATAAATCAGGTTTGGGCTATCTTGAACTTATTCCAGGAAGGGTAGGTACAATTGATTTTGCTGTCGGAAAATCCTCTGAGAGTATTATGTTGCCTTTAATGGAAGAAGGCGGCTTTAAATTTACAATTCCGCTTCATCCTACTCCGCTTAATATCAGGCGCATTAATTCTCAAAGCCCGGTAAATGTTTTTGGGCAAACTTTTTACCATATCAATGCTAATTTAGTTGGAGTTGATGGCAAGTTCAGGGAAAACATCAAACGTGATTGGGCAGTTAAAGGAAGAGATGGCAAATGGTATCTTGTGCTGTCCAAGACTGTTAGGTGGAAATTGGATGCGGAAAGCAAACGTTTAGCTGAACGGGGAGAATCAGTTGCTGCAAAAAGAAAACCTGCTGAAGATACTGCTAAAGGGGATTCAAAAGAATTGCGCACTCGAATTGCCGAGCTTACCAAAGCTGTAAAGGATCTTAAAACTCCGCCTGCAAAAAAAAGTTTTATTGTAAAAAAATTAAATGGTTTGAAAGTTACACTTAAAAATCTTGGTCCAAGGGGATTAAAAGCAGCAAGAATAAAAGCTGTGCGACAAGTTGTTAGGCACGAAAGAAAATTAACTGAAATTCCAAGGCGAAGGAAATGATTGCTCCAAAAAAACTTTTATTCGCAACTGCAGGAATTCCAATTTCAACCCAGCCAAGAGATACATCAAATGGAATTAGACAATGTAAAGCACTCGGTCTTGGTGCAATGGAGCTTGAGTTTGTTCAGAGTGTTAACATTTCAATGGAAAAGGCACCTGAAATAAAAAAAGTTGCAGAAGAAAATGAAATTATTCTAACTTGTCATGCTTCCTATTTTATTAATTTGAATGCAATCGAACCGCAAAAAAGGGGTGCTTCACGTTCGAGGATTGTTCAGGCTGCAAAAATCCTTGATTTGTGCGGTGGCTACAGCGTGTGTTTTCACCCGGGTTTTTATTTGAAAATGGATTCAAAGAAAGTTTATGAAAATGTAAAGGCAGAACTGAAAAAAGTTCTTGAGGAATTGGAATCCTATGGCACAAAGGTTTGGATTCGCCCCGAGACCACGGGCAAGCCAACTCAGTTTGGTTCAATTGAGGAACTTGCTAATCTGAGTGCAGAATTTGACCAAGTTTTGCCTGTTGTGGATTTTTCACATTTGCATGCAAGAACTAATGGTAAATACAATACTAACAAAGAGTTTCGAAGTGTTATGGTATTGTTGGAAAAGAAATGCGGAAAGGAAGCAATTCAAAATATGCACATCCATCTTTCAGGAATAAATTACACTGAAAAAGGAGAAAGAAACCACCTTATTTTGAAAGAAAGCGATATGAATTACAAAGATGTTCTGCAGGTGCTCAAGGATTTCAATGCAAAAGGTGTTCTTGTATGCGAATCGCCTAATATAGAAGAAGATGCCCTTATTTTGCAAAAAACTTTTTTAGGCATGTAACCTATAAATAATACCATGGAATTTCTATTTCGTGGGTGATTTAATAATAGAATCAAGCGACACAAGGCCTGTGCCATTGCTTGATGAATTCAAAAAGCTAAGAAAAAGAAATAAAATTCTCTTTACTGTGCTTGTGGGCTTGGCGGTAATTCTTTTCTGGGGGGGCGTTTGGGGTCTTGCAGATGAATTAATTACACCTGATAATTATACCTTGAGCAGTTTAATTTCCCTTGCGGTCGGAATAATAATAATGACTTTACTTGGGGCAAGCCTTGAAAGGATTGCATAAAAAAATAGTTTTAAGCTGAGGAAATTACCCCCCAACCTTTTTTACAAAAATACACGGTACAGGACAGGCATCTGCCGCTTCCTGATTCTGTGCTAATTTTGCCTCATCAACAATTTTGAATTCCTGTGTTCCGTGTTCTCCTTCTTCCTTTCCGGAATCAACTAAGTGTGATTTGTCGCCTTCCATTACCCAGTCATCAGGGTTAATTGCGGCACATGCACCGCAACCAATGCATATTTCCTTGTGGTGTTCCACTTTGAATTTAACCATCCAATTACCTCCACTCTGTTTAATAAAAAGCGATTGAATCTTATTTAAAGCTTTTGTGCCTGTTTAACGCCGTTAAAATAGGCTTTTTTATGCCTCAAAACCCGCAACGATTTCTTCGGCATGGTTACCAACAACAGGTTTCTTTATTATTTTTATAATAATGCCTTTTTCATTGATTAAAAAAGTCGTTCTCTGCACACCTAAAAATGTTTTCCCGTACATGCTCTTTTCCTTGAAAACACCGTACTTTTCAATCACTTCTTTTTTTTCATCCGAAAGTACAGGAAAGGAAAAGGAATATTTTTCCGCAAATTTTCCATGGCTTTTCACCGAATCCTTGGAAATTCCAAAAACAAGAATTCCTTTTTTTTCAAGCGCTTTCCAATTATCGCGGATGTTGCACGCCTGCTTTGTGCACCCGGGAGTATCATCTTTAGGGTAAAAGTAAAGGCAAACTTTTTTTCCTTTCAATTCAGAAAGCTTCACAACATTCCCCTTCTGATTGGGCAATGAAAAATCAGGTGCTTTTTCCCCTGATTTGGGCATTTCGCTCATGGGTGTTCGCCTTCCGGCAGAACACAAGGCTTGCTTATAGAACAATTTTCAGGTTCAATAATAAATCCTTCTGGTGCATCGCATTTCTCCGAATAAATGCACGCCTCATTTGTAACTGAAGCAAACATTCTTTCAGTAGGTTCACCATGCCCGTAATAAATGAGTATTTTGTCAAGATCCATTGGAACATAATTGTTCTTTTCCTCTTCAAGAGAACCGTTCACATAAAGCAATAATTTTTCATTGGTGCTTTCACAATACTTTTCAGAACCTATTTCAAAACAATTTGATGTAAAAGTAATTCCACTGCTGTTAAAGAATCTTTGAAGGGTTATCCCTTCATTGTGGAAGTGAATCACATTAGGGTTGAAACCATGCAGGTGCACGCTTTCATCATGCTCCTCATATTCATTGCTCATGTAATCAGTTTTATTGAAATCAACCTGCGCATTATTCAAAAAAACCTTAAAATCAACATGGGTGTGGTATTCATCATCTGCGTGTGTGTGGTAATCATTTGTGTTATCCACAATATCGGGTTGCTGTGTGCAGCCCAAGAGAACCAAAATCAATGCAAATACAAGAAAATATTTCATTAAATTATTTATTCTGAAACTGTTTAAAATACATTTGGAATCATTACCTGTTTGATTTGCTATTTTTTTGTACTGCCTTGCAGTAACTTCATTTTCTCCTTTTGTTTTTCATGCCATGCAACAGTCCACTGCCTTTTTGCCGGAACCACATGCACATGGCATTTCTTTCTTGTCTTTGTGCTCTTCATTTTTTTCGTGTTTCATTACAAATCACCTTTGAATAAAATGTTTTTTGAGAGTTAAAAATACCTTGTTCTAATGGGTCGAAAAAATTTGAATACTAAAAACAGTTGTTTAAATCCTATTTGACGCCAAATTATTATAAAAAGAATTTTTGTATTTAGGTGGGAAATAAAAATGAATCGTGTTGTTATTGCATCGTTTGAGGAAAATGTAATCTCCTTATTGGGTGGAATAAAGGAATTTCCTGCTGAAATGGTTGTTATGTTGGTTCCAAGGCAGAGCATGGAAGCCAAGAAATCCTCCAACTATTTTGATTTGATTAATATTCCTATTGAGATTGTCAAGCTTGATGACAAAAAGGATTTTGAATTGCATGGGGCATGGAAATGAACCTGAAAGCAGGTGCAACCATAATGGCTCTCCTCATTATTGTTGCGGCATTACTTTTGGTTATCAATCCTGTTTCCAAAACCCAGCAGGCAGAAGATGGCAAAACGAATGGTGCAACATTGGAAAACAATTTTCGCGAGGAAAATTTTTTGGAGTTTGGCCTGAAAACCAACACTGCATTGCGCTCAATAGAGCTTTCAAAAATCCTGAACGGAGGTCCTGGAAAAAATGGGATTCCTGCATTGCATAACCCAAAATTTGTTCAGGTAAATGAAAAGCCCCGAACTGTATTGGATGATACCCGCGGAATCGTGCTTGGCGAGGAGCAGCCGAAATTTTATCCTTACAACATAATTATTTGGCACGAAATAGTAAATGACATTGTTGACGGGGTTCCTGTTGCGGTAACTTTTTGTCCTTTGTGCGGTTCTGCTTCCGTTTTTGACAGGCGTATTGAAGGTGAAACTCTTTCTTTCGGGGTCAGCGGGTTGCTTTACCAGTCGAATCTGCTTATGTATGATTCAAAAACGGAATCCTTGTGGTCACAGGTTCTTGGGGAAGCTGTAGTGGGTGATTCCACAGGCACAAAGCTAAAGCTTGTTCCAAGCGGAGTGGTTACATTCAAAGAGTTTTCACAATTACACCCAAATGGCCTGGTGCTCTCGGACGATACAGGTTATGTCAGGAATTATTCTTTCAATCCTTATGGCGATTATGAGAGTGATTCTTCCATTTATTTTCCTGTTGATGGTTTTGATGACAAGCTCCCCGCAAAGGAACTAGTGTTCGCGGTTCCTGTTGAAAACAGCATGGTTGTTTTCGTTTTAAGCGAGCTTAACGAAAATAGGTTTGCTGAAATAAATGTTGGTGACAGGAAAATGAGTGTTGTGATTGATAATGGTGTTTACCTGGCAAGCCTTGATGGTGAGGAAAAACCCGGTTTTGTGGCAATGTACTTTTCAGTAAACATCCACAACAAGAATCTTATCGTATGGCAAGGGAAATGAATGCATGTCGGGAAAACGGATTCGGGGTTAAAGGGGCTCTACAAGATTCCTGTGATTCCAGGTAACTTGTTTCAAATTGCTTTTCATGTAAACCTCTTTTGGAACCGACATGTAACCCACAAATATTTTTCCGGCGAATTTTTTGCCATTGGCTGTCAACAGGCCTTTTTTTGGGGTGCTCAGTGAAATGGTTTTGGATGCGAGTATGCATGGCTTGTAATCTTTTCCTGTGGATGCATCGAGTCCGCTTGGATTGTCAATTGAAAGAATCTCTTTTTTTGAATTGTTGGCAACATCAATTAGGTTTGCAAAATGTTTCCTAGGGTTTCCTTTTAGGTTATATCCTATCAGGGCATCGATTATGAGGGCTGAATGTTTTATTGCCCGAATACATTTTTCTTTTTCAGTTGGGTAATAAACATTTTTTATTTTCATTTTGCGTGCAATGCTGAATTGCTTTCCTGGTTCTTTTCGAAGTACTGTTGCGGCAAATGGGAAAATGAGGGTGCACTCAAAGCCGAAGTTCGTGAGGTGCCTTGCTGCCGCAATGCCGTCCCCGCCATTATTTCCTTTCCCGCAAAGAACAGCAATCTTTTTTCCCTGGCTGGTTTTTGCGGCGAGAAGTGCCACATCAAGTCCCGCAAGCTCCATCATCATCAAAATATCAATGCCTTGGCTTTTGACCATCAGATTATCAATAAGACCCATTTGCTGTTTTGTCACAACATTGAATTTCATGAAATACTATCAATGGGATATTCTTTAAAGCACAAGCACTTTTTCCTAAATGTATTCAGTTTATTTTGAATACATCAACTCAAATTTTATTAAAAGCCAAAAACAAGGTAATTACAGGTGATTAGTTTATGCATGAAAAAAACTGCGGGTGCATGATGTGCGGCATGGCAAGGACTGTTGGAATGAAGGAAAAGTTCTGCAAGAACTGCCATAATGTTGTATCTGAATGCAAGTGCAAGTGAACAAAAAAAATTAGGTAAAACTAAAAGGAGGCTTAAAATGAACAAGATGATTATATTGGCAATGATGGGAATGCTAATCTTCGTTTCCCTATACTTTGTGGTGTCTGGAATCGGAATGCACGCACAGGTGAATACTGAAGAGGAAAGTTTCCATAACTTACAGTCGGAATATTACAACATCTCCAAGGCGGATAGGGATGCTGCGCCAACAGGCTCCGAATTGAACGGGAAACTAGCAGAAATCCATAATTTTCCGTCGGAACTTTTGAGGTTAAAACTTGTGGGAATAGGTAGTATACTTACAGGAATCTATGTTCTTCTTTTCGGGATTCTTGTTGCACTCATAATGATGCCAAAAAGATTTGGAATGGTGCTTGCAGAAAAAGGGAAAATGTGAACAAAAACGATTACAAAAAAGGCATTATTTTTTTTGGTGAAAAAACTTTTATTGGTCGCCTGATAAGCGGCTATTTTTTCCTGAAAATGTAAAACACAAAAAATACGCTTATCATTGTAAGTATTATTATGCCGCTTGGCGGCAGGTCGAGTATAAATGCGAGTGATATTCCAACAAGCATTGATGACCTGCTTATTATTGCCGAGTTTCTAATCGTGCTTTTGAAGCTCCCTGAAACCTGAAGTGCATTCAGCGTGGTTACATTTTATTCAAAAATCAATAGGAGTGCAAGCATTGCGAGTATTCCGAGGACAAATGCAATAAGATCAATGATTGAAGTGAGGCTGTCATCATTTTTGTGCAGTTCAGGAATCAAATCAGAACCCGCGATGTAAATGAAGAAGTCCTGCAGCCCACTTCAGGAGTTTTTCCGGGTTTGATGTGAATTCATAGACTTTGCCCGGCAAACAATTAACTGATATGCTTATGTGCATTGCTCCAAACATTTTTCCCCACCCCCCAATAAAATGATTTTTTTTCACAGTTTAATCCTAATCTCTTTTTTTCCTTCCGGAATTATCTTTATTTTCTCGCCTTTCTTCAGGTTATAATATTGCGCCAAGTCGGCAGGGATTGTTATTGCTAAACTCCTACCTGCATTAATGATGGGGCGCTGGAAAACAAACTTGTTGTTTATCAAGTCACTTAATTCGTGCATTTGCTCGCTGGTTGAGAATTCTTCCTTGCACTTTGCACATTTGTAGTAAGGGGAGTCCTTTATCACAATCCGTCCGCTGTCCAGCTCAAAATTTTCTTGCTTCAGCTTCGCTTTTCCTCCACACAGGTGACACTTTATTTTTTCTTCCATTTTTTTACCTCCTCCTCGTTTGATTCCCATAATGTTAATACGTGGATGAAATCCAGTTTTTCAATTTTTACGGCAGTAAGCATGTTCTCATCAATTTTGAACACAGTCTTGAACTTGCTTTTTTCTTTCTCCTTGAATTTTACTTTCTGCTGCCTGATTTCCAGTTCAATGTCACCGTAATTGATTCCGAGTTTGGCGGCGCGCTCTGCAAACCTGTGCTTTGCGTGCAAACTCCATCTAACCAGCATTAAACAATTAGAGCTTCCAAAGTTTATAATAATATCTTTTTATAACTTGGTCATACCAAGTGCCTCAGCCCGCCCATCTTTCCTCATCCCGTTGAATGGCGGTTAGAATCATCGTCAGATAATTACTCCGACCTTTTATGAGTGATGTAACGGTTTTTTGTGACATTTGCTTAAATTTTTTTTGCTTCTTCCATAAGGTCGCTTATTGAGTATTGCGACTTATATCCCGTGCTTATGAGGTATTGTTCAAATTCCCAGAGAGTCATTACGGCTTTTTCGGCCGCTTTGCCCATGGTTATTTTACCAGCAGTGTAATCCTTGGCAGCTTTTTTTCTTGAACGCGAGGCGTAACCCTCTTCTATGAGTACCCTTATTGCTGTTGACCTGTCCAGTTTTTCTTCCTCACCCATTTTGTCTACTCTTTTGAGCAGGTTATTGTCAAGGCGTATCCCTATTGCCTGTGATTCACCCATTTTTATGCACCTCCAGTAGCATTGCATCCAAAACCTGGTTGCTGAACCAGCCTATTTTTCTAAGCTTGTTTATTGATTCCTCAAACTTTTCCTTTGTTATTTTTCTTTTCCTGTAAAGCGAGAGCAATATTGAAGGCGTGCCAATAATATTGAGTTCTAGCATTTCCTTCTTGTTTCTGACATTGTCGTCATCACAGGCTATGAGATTGGCTTTTTCCTGCCAGTAAAGCGCCACCACTTCGGCTTCGCCGCCAAAAATGTTGAACTGATTGGCTCTTTTCTCAAAATCTTTGTTTTTTAGGGTTTTTACTGAAATCTTTCCTTTTTGGATTATTTCCTCTACAAGAAATGCATCAGGATACTCCTTTTTCTTTCCAATTACAACAACTTCGTCAAAAACTTTTTGCGGAATTATTACATCGGAAAAATGGCTGCAACTTTTTTCAAGAAGCGTTATTTTTGCGAGATGAATGAGCACCATTGAGTCTTTTACCACAAGCATATGTATAACATTGTGCACATTGTAATATATAATATTTTGCACGACTAGGATTATAAAATAATTAAAACAACAAACAGCCCAGGGTCAGTCCGCCCATCTATCATCATCGCCTTGAATAGGCTCCGCTTCATCGTCAGATCATCAGCCCCTGGGCCGTATAATCTTGGGGAAAGACTATTTTTTATAGGCTTTCATGAGGGGTAGGAGAATTTCCTTGTGTCACGGTCCTTTAATATTTAAATTTCCTGTCGTAATCCTTGTGGTTAAACCATTCTATTAAAATGGAAATTATCTCGAGCTCGTTTCCTTCGATTGTGTAAATCAATCTCCACCCGTCAGGCAAATCATACTTTCTGAGGTTGGTGATTTCATATTTTTTGATGTATTCTTTTGGCCAGAGTTTCGACGGAATCTTTATTCCGCAAAGAGGGTTTTCCTTCAAATCCCGAATTGCGCGCTTGAGAAACTCGGCCAGTTGCTTATCCTCATATTTTCCTTTTTCAAGGTCTTCAAATGCCTTTTTGAGAGAAGGCTCCGCAAAAATTACTCTGTTTATTCTTTCAGGCTTTTTCTTCATCTGACCACTAGGCCTTTTTTCTTCAAATTGGCTATTCTTTTTGGATTCCAAATCCAAATGACTGTTTTATCTTCATCAATTAGTATTTTACCGGAATATTCAAGGTAATCCAAAGTGGCCATGAAGGTTTGCCACATGGCTTTTTTCGGCAGCTTTTTCCAAATCTGCCTTGCAGTCAAATCGCTTTTTGCTTTCCTGATGGATTCCTCTATCATGATAACCGTGTCAAGCCTCGGAAACCTTTGGACGTCCTTTTTGAATATTTGGAATTGTGAACTCATAAAACTACTATATATCAATTGATATACAAGAGAATTTAAAACTATCTTTTCATTGTATTCTCTATAGAAAGTATAGGTTGATAACCAGTTCAACACGCCCCTGGGGCCGTATAATCTTGGGGAAAGACTATTTTTTATAGGCTTTCATAGGCATCCCAGACTTCATTGAATTTTACCCCGCTAACTTCGTTTAAACGAATTATCACCGGGTGGCTACATTTTCACTTTTTGTAGCCACCTAATTCCCTTTTCATGCTCTTGTATTCGTCAAGAAGCAGTTCTATTGTCGGTCTTATGTCATGGTTAGTTTCATGCTCTTGAAGTGCTTGGTAATATCTTTTCCTTCTTCTTAAATCAATGTTTACTGGGGGAAGGTTGTGCTTTAGCAGGATATTGTTGAGCAAAATCCTACCTACTCGCCCGTTGCCGTCCTCAAATGGGTGAATATTTTCAAACTGGTTGTGTATAACAGCAGCCAATAGGATTGGCGGGTATTTGTTTTTATGTTTTTCATACCAACCCACCAGTACCTTTAACAGTTGCCTTACATTTTCCGAAGGGGCACCTTCATGGACAATATTTCCCAGACCATCTTTGACAACAACTTCAATTCCTTTTGTTCTCAGATACCCTGCAAACTCTTTGGAGTTTTTGAATATTATTTCGTGAATTTTTTCGATTAATTCAATTGATAAGTGCACCTTTGTTTTTCTTATATGTTCAATTGCATTCTGAACCCCATAAGCCTCTGAAATGTCTTCCTTTTCCTTGTCTTTTGGCCACTTGTCTTTATTCAGGATGTCCTTTACTTCTTTTTTACTGAGTTCTGATCCCTCTATGGCGTTTGTGCTGTAAGTGAACAATTCAGAAAATCGCTTCCATTGCTCTTTGGACAGATGGAATATTACAAATGATTTTTTCTGTTCAAGGTTTTTTATCTGGGTTATTTCTTCTTCCGAAAGGGCTTCAAGCAAGGGGTCGTTTATTTTTCTAATCACTTTTACCCTTTGCAATATTTGCCTTTCAGCAATCGGCCTTATTTTTTCAAGTTTTTCTTTTGTCAAATCAGAACCAAGGTATCTGCTTACCTTCTTTACTTTCGCCCCTTCCCGGTAATTGTGTATTAAGTAATACTTGGTCTTGTTTCCTGCCTTCCTTTTTTCTATATGCATATTTGAATATAGGTGGCTACAATATTTAAATATATTTAAGAATTGTCTACAAAGTTAACACCACAAAAAACCAAGAAAAATGTGGCGACAACCATGCGATGACTCATAGGAAGTATAGATAATAGTCAGGTAATTACTCTGGCCTCTTATGGATGATGCAAAACTGTTTTTCTTTCATTTTTTTGTCTCGGTGGCTCAAGGTCAGCCCGCCCATCTGTCATCATCTTCCCTTGCGAGAATCTGAGTCATCGTCAGATCATCAGTCCCTGGGCCGTTAAATTTTGGGTGCGGACTATTTTTTATACGCTTTTATTAGTTTTTGTATTTCCATGAGGCTCTGCTCACAAAAGAAAGGCCCCAAATAATTCTCTTTCTCAAGAGAGACGCACGGCTCTCCGTTCACATCCAGCATAGAATAAAAAGAAATGCAGTTTAATTTTCCCAAAATCACTCAAAGAAGAATTGTCACGACCCTGCAAGCGCCTTTCCACATTGCCCTTGGATTTGTCGTGTCTGACAATGAAAAAAGCCGTTTCCATAAGAATACTATAAACGATTTTATTTTAACAGCATTTGCCTTATTTGTTTTGTCATTTCCAGTGCTTCTTTGTAAGGCCTTTGCCACATGTTTCTGCCGTAAACAAAGCCAGTTACGCCAGCCCTTACACAATATGCTGACCTTGCAAGCAAATCTTCATCGCCAACTTTTCCGCCACCGCTTACTATTACAAGTGTTTTTCCTGCCGATTCGACAACGCGTTTCATTCTTTCTTCATCAGAAGCGTTTTCCAGTTCGAGATAGGGTTTGGTTTCTTCCTTTTTCTCCAAAAACATCTTGTATTTTTCCAGTTTCTCGCTGGAAAGTTTTTTTGGAATGTTGAGTTTTACAATGTCTGCGCCCACTTCCATCGCAACCCTCGCAGCATAGTCAACGGAGTAGAGTGAATCTCTGTCGCCTTTCTCTTGTACGGCTTTTCCTCTTGGATAACTCCACACAACCAATGGCAGGCCATGTTCGACACATTCTTTTCTCACTTGGCAGAGCTGTGCCAAATCCCTGTCTTGTGCAGGAGAACCAACGTACAGTGTATAGCCTACTGCAGTTGCACCTAACCTAGCCGCATCTTCTACTGTTGAAGTTAGTGGCGAGAAGGCTTCATCATCACTTGGTATTGCGGTTTTACCATTCACCTTCAGGATTAAAGGAATTTTGTCTTTTTGTTCCGCCCAGTATTTTTCAGCAATTCCGATGTGGCATGCTAAAGCGGAGTAGCATCCTTCAATAGCAAGCTTCAATTGAAACTCCGGGTTTTTTGCTTCAGGGTTTGCAAAGAAGTCCATTGGCCCGTGCTCAAGGCCCTGGTCAATCGGGAGAATCAATAATTTCCCTTTGCCCATGCCGTGCTTGTAAAGCATTTTGTCAAGATTTTTTTTCTTGATGCTTTCACTGGGTTTTTCATTTTTCACGTTCATTCCCTCAGTTATCTGAAATTTTTGCCATACTCAAGTCATTCATATGTCCTTTTTACTTCCAATCCCCTTTCATAATTTTCAAGAGCCTTTACCCTTAAATCATTCCCCCATTTTGTGGGATAATCTCCTGTGATGCATGCCATGCAGAGTTCATCCTTGCTTTTTCCAATTGCTCTAACCAAGCCCTCTAGGGACATGTAATGCAGTGAATCGGCATTGATTGCCTTGCATATTTTGTCGATAATTTCTTTGTCCACGTCAGCAAAACCAGATTTTTTTCTTTGTTCATTGTTTGAATATTTGTTTACAATCAATTCGCCAATAGTGCTCATATCTATGCCGTAAAAACATGGACTTCTAATTGGCGGGCAGGCTATCCTTAGATGAATTTCCTTTACGTCGCCCTTTTCACGCAAATATTTTATGAGAACCCCAATGGTTGTTCCTCTTACAATGGAATCGTCAATGAGAATCACTTTTTTGCCTTTGATTACGCCAGGATTGATGATAAATTTTTGCCTGATTTTTTCACTTCTGTCCCCACTCATAATAAAAGTCCGGCCAATATACCTATTTTTCACCAATCCTTCCACTTGAGGTATGCCAAGCGCGTATGAATATGAATCCGCAATTGCTTTGGAAGTGTCGGGAACAGGAACAACAACAAAATCATTCGAGTTTACATCCAAAATTTCTTCGTGAGCCAATTCAACACCCAAGTCTCTTCTGGTTTGGTAAACAGAAACACCATCAATCGTAGAGGTTGCATTCGCAAAATAAACCCATTCAAACATGCAATGAGCCTTTTTTTCGCTGTTTGTATATCTCCTTATTTTCATGCCTTTCTTACTTGCGAGTAACATTTCTCCGGGCTTTATGAATTTTATTTCACCATCGCTGATTGCTGAAAGCGCAATGCTCTCCGAAGCCACAGCAATTAAATTCTCATCCTCAACATAGCACAATGGCCTGATTCCCATAGGATCACGAACAACCGCGAGATTACCGTCCGCATCAATATACACTATACAATAACCCCCGTCCAGTTTTTCTGTCAGATTTTTGAAAATTTCGAACAAAGAAATTCTTTTTCCGCCTATTTGGGCTTTCTCCAAAAAATGTTGCAAAACTTCAGTATCAAGGTTTCTCACCAAATGGTACTGTTTTTCATCGAGCTCTTTTTTTAACTCCGAAAAATTCGCCAAATTTCCGTTGAAAGCAAATGCAACCCACTTCCATTTCCTCCCGTGATGCCTCTCAAACGGCTGGGCAGAACCCTCATCATCACCACCGAAAGTCGCATACCTGTTATGGCCTATTCCAGCAGTTCCGGCATACCTTGATAGGATGGCTTCCATTTTTGGTTTAAAATTAGCCGCAAACAAGTCATTCACAGAACCAATTTTTCTCCTCGTGTCAATGAGCTGTAGCCTGTTTGCGTCATAAGTTGTTATACCGGAACTCAATTGGCCCCGATTTTGCATTTGGAGAAGCATCTGGTAAAGGTAATAAGAGGCTCCGCCAAGAGGATATTTTTCAATGGGTTTTTTGAGTTGGATTGCCGCAACGGCACATTCCTCTTTTAAATCATCAATCATTTTAACGTTCCATTAAGAACATGGCTGGCATGCATTATAACCTTTTTGTTCTTTTTCAAAGAATCCTGCGTCTCATTCACAACCATTACACGTTCCATTTTTGACAGCACCATTAAAGAATTTATTACCCCGCTCTCCAAATCAGGTTCAAATTCACCCAAAACGGTGCAACGGTGCTTCAGATTATCATTCAGAATAAATTTTGGGTACAGGAGCATTCTTCCATCAAAAGGAACACTCCTCACAACCATAACACAATTGGGCTTCAATAAAGGCAATAAGTTCTCCAAATACTCATTTTTTTCTTTATTCGATTCCCCGACCAGTGCACCAACAAAAACCAAGTCAAAATCATTTAAATTCAATTCCGACAAACCGAGGTCAGAAACATTAAATTGTAAACAGTTCAAATGTGACCCGAGAGAATGGAAAAGCCTGTTTGAATAGGCAACCGCAGTCTTGTCACAGTCAATACAAGTTATTTTAAGCAAGGGATTTTTTTGTTCAAACATTAGGACAGTTAAAGGGAGTGTCCCGCTACCCACATAAAGCATTTTTTTATCCTTTAAATCCAAGTATTTTGAAAGGATTTTTAATTCAAAATCTGTCAAAAAATCATAATTCTCATAATATGGAAAATCCTGGATGCTGGCTTTTTTTGACAAAATTTTTTTGCACCAAAAATATTCAAGTTCCATTTCCCCTTTCGCACAAATCTGCCTGATTTTATCCAAAAAACCTTCGTCTTCAAGTTCTTTTATGGCGTAAGGGAAGCAATAATTGTTTTCCACACTAAGGGAGACCAGTGAACAAAAGTTTTTGTTGATGTGAGGTGAAGGGGAAAGGTCATTTGAGGCTGAGAGCTCGCTAAATAGTGACTTTGCCTTGTTCACTATCTTTTCTTTCTCAACAAAAACATTATCGTCAATCATTTTAACCCTTGCCGTAAAATCCTTTTTTTTATAAAACCTATTTCAACTCCGAGGACAATTCCAACTCCTGCTTTGCTTCGGCTAGTATTTCAAATCCTTTGCTGGACCCTATCTTATTAGCCCCTAACTCAAATAACCTTTTCGTTTGTGAAAGCGTCGATATTCCCCCGGCAGCCTTTAACCTGGATTTTTTCAACATTGGCGCTATGAGTGCAACGTGTTTTTCATCAACCTTGTTTCCGACCCCAGTAGCGGTTTTCAGGCACGCCACGTGACCGTTCATCATTAATACAAACATTTTTCACAACCCCTTTTCCTTTAAGAAAGACAGTGCTCTCCTAATTTTTGATCTTGGCGGAGAGAGCCTTTCTTTGAGGGATTCGATTTCAGCCGGGAGAGGTTTTGTGTGTTTGAATTTCACTATTGCGACATCTTCCTCGCCCAATAGCTCAAAATTTTTTAGCTCAAATTTTTCCGTGTCAATATTTTCGGGGACAGAATAATACTTGATGTTGGAGTCAATAGTGACTCTTGTAGACCTATCTCTGGAGTTGAAAGCCTTTCTTGTGTAATCCACTGCCACGAATGGTTTTGCGTTCGTTTTTTTCATCCAAGAGATAATGTCTTCGTAAGAATCAAGTGCACGCCTGAGTTCTATTGATTCGGGGTACTCGCTGTTTATGAGGTATTTGATATCTGAGTTATGGAAGAATTGGGGCAGGTAATTTGCGAGTAGGCAAAACCTTTTTTTGCTGACTTCCAAACCATCCACTTTTCTCAATTCTACCCAGAAAAAAGGGTCGTTGCCAATGAGTTCTTCATTTGAATGGTATTTCTGCAGCCGAACCCTTGAGTAATTGTCTGTTTTGATGTTCGGCAATTTTTCGGCATTTTCAAACCAAACGTTAAAGATATTTGTTTGCTTGAGGTTGTTGAAAAAAAGCTCGGGCTTCAAAATCGGTTCCAGACTTTCAGTCAGAACATCCGCAGTTTGGTAAGTGCATTCAAATTTATCTTCGGTTCTGACAAAATGGGCAAGGTGCTTTAAAGTTGCTTCTTGTGACGCAATTCTTCTCTTGGACATTTCACTATAGATTGACTTTAGCTGATTGTCTATCTGTGAAATTTGGTTATAAAGGTTAGTGCGCCTCACAGACAGTATTTTCAGTTCTCTTGCAAAATCATCAAACACCAAATTCAATCTCCGCTAAAACACATGATTTTATCAGACGCCTTGCCTGCTTTTAGAATTCTTTCTTGAGTACTTATATACCTTTGGTTGATTTGGAATCAACCATTTGGTTGATTTTGTTTATTGGATTTTGGCTGGGCTTTCCTCAACGACAATCAGAATGCCGAATGGGGCTACATCAGCATTTCAGAACTGCAAAGCGTTGGCGCTTTCAGGGATGACAGCTTCAAGCCCAAGAAGGCAAGTGAGGCAATAAAAGAAATACTGGCCGGGGGTGAAAAGAAATGAATGTTAAAAGCTTGTCCTTGAACGTTTCCCAAAAACTCAATCTGGGGAATTTTCAGACTAAGGCAATCAGCATTGGTGCAACAGCGGAGTTGGATGGTGATGATTTGGCAGAATGCAAGAAACTGTTTTCCCAGAGGCTGGAAGAGCTGCTGGATGAAGATGTTAGCAGAGAAAAACAGCGAATTGCAGCAATAGCAACAAGCAGGTGAAAAAGCCTGCTCTTTTTTTTTGGTGAATGAGTTTTTCTATATTCCTCTTTGGATTGTGTGTGAAAGTATTTTGGCGCATTCGATGATTCTGTCTATTTCAACGTATTCGTTTGGGGCGTGTATGGTTTTTGTTTCCCCGGGTCCAATTACAATTGTTTGTATCCCGTGGGCGTTTAGAAAATTGGCGTCTGTTCCGCCCCTGGTTATTCTGGTTTCTGGGAGGTATCCGATAATCCTTGCACATGCTTCTTTAAAGTTGTTTGGGCATTCGGCGATAAATGGGGGGAATTCAAATAATATGTTTGTATTTACCCTGCTTCTGTTGCATATTTGTTTGATTCTTTCTTTTACGTCTTCGAGGTTCTTTTTGGGGTGGAATCTGTGTTCAAATTCTGCTGTGCAGTTTGAGGGTGTAATGTTTATTGCTTCTCCCCCTCTGATTATTCCGAGGTTGAATGTGTCCCTGTATTCTTTTCCGTTGAAGGTAAAAATTTCCAGTTGAAGTTCCTTTTTGATATTGAGGTATGCTTCGATGAGTTTTTCTATTGCATTAACACCTTGTTCAGGGTGCGCGCCGTGTGCGGCAACTCCTTTTGCAGAAATCTTGACAGCAACTTTTCCAAAATGCCCTGTTAATATTCCTATGGCTCCTTCTTTTGCAGTGGCTTCGGTGACGATTCCAAAATTGGCTTTGAGTTTGTGGTTTTGTAGATAAATGTCGATTCCAGACCTAAGTTTTCCGTCTATTTCTTTTTTTACGTCTTCATGGCCAGATATTAGTATAGTAATGTTGTTTTTTGGTTTTGATACTTTTGCCGCAGCCAGTATTGATGCGATTCCTCCCTTGCAATCGCTCGCGCCCAAGCCATAGACTTTTCCATCAATCGCTCTTGGGGATAAAGGGTCTTTTGTCCACCCTTCAACTGGGATAACAGTATCGTAGTGTGCTGACAGAAGAATTGTTTTCGATGCACCCAATATTTTTTTTCTTCCGATTATGCAAGCGCTTTCTCTGTCATATTCTACTGAGAACCCTATTTTTGATAGTTCTGAACTAATTCTTTCGGTTATTGGACCAAATTGCTTTTCCGAAAAACTAGGGAGCCTAATAAGGTCAAAAAGAATTTTTTCTGCATATTCCTTGTCTATGCCTTCTGATATCATCTTCATACCTCTTGTATTGTTTTGTTCTTTTAATGCTTTTCTATGGGGATCTATATGTTTTCTATTTTCCAGGTGCCATTTTTAGGGTTCTTCACGATTACTTGAGGGTTTCTGTTAAGGTCCACGATAATTGCAGAAGGGGATTTTGCCATTGGCTCTTGACCTAACAAGACTCGTATTGTTTGCCTTACGAGCAAAACTGCACTAAGCACATTTCTCTCTACTGAAACTGCCCAATCAGCTTTTCCTTTGAGATACTTTTCCAGCCATTCCGGATCGACTTCAGACGCGCCAAACGTAGCAGCACGTTTTGCTACCCATTGTTTTAGCAAATCGCTGTTTTTTTTTTAATTCATCGATAGAGAGATTTCTTGTGGGCATATTCATTACTTTTTCGAAATCGGGGCTTTCTGGGAAAAAGCTTGTTATCCAAAGTCTGAACGGTGGCCTTCCAGTTTGGGAGACTACTGGAATTTTCATTTTCCTTGCAGTTCTGTGAATTATTATTCTACTCAGCCAATCGTCAAAACACTGTACTACAATATCATGCCCCTGTATAATTTTATGCGCGTTCTTTTCAGATACGTGCAAATCGTAAGCTTTTACTTTGATATTTGGGTTGATATCATTTATCATCTGTCTTCCGATTCCTACTTTCTTTTTGCCAATCCCAGGGACGGTTGCAAAACACTGTCGGTTAATATTTGAAGGTTCTACTGTGTCATTGTCAACAATTGTTATATTCCCAACTCCAATTCTTCCAAGGAAATGGGCTACCCACCCACCATCTCCTCCAACTCCTACTACAAGAACTTTGCTATTTTGCAGTGTTTTTTGTTGAGCTTTTGTGTATACCCCATAATTTTTGGCTACAATCTCTGCGTAGGATGGGGTTTGGGCGGCACTCTTTTTACTATTCCAAGACATTGATTAGTGCCCTCCCAATGTCTGAATTCTCTGGAAAACAATATTTTATTTCACAGTACTGATGTGCCAGGGCTCTGGAATCTCTATTTATCTCTTGTGGATTTCTGCGTTCTAGTAAAGCGTCCGCCATCATTTTTCCGATAGTGTTTAGTTCCTTTTCTTTCATTCCTAATCGGGTTATTTCGTTAGTGCCTAATCTAAGCCCTATTTGGTTTGTAGAGGGAAGTTTGACTGAGTTTGCATGTATGCCTGCTTCTTTCAGAATATCTATTGCATGGGATGCATCTATCCCTTCTAAATCAACCCAGACCTGATGCGATTTGGTAAATCCTCTTGCTTTTCCTTCAATTTTAATTCCTTCATTGTAAAGGCTTTGTGCAAGTGTTATGGAGTTTTTTATGATTTGTTGTGCATATTCTTTACCAAACTCCACTGTTTCTGCAAGGGTCACTGTAAGTGCTGCAACATGATGTAAATGGTGGTTGGGTAGTGCAACAGGAAAAGCGCGCTCAGAAATCGTTTCCCATAGCTCTCTTTTGTTTGTTAGAAGCATGGCTTTTTGTGGACCTGGAAAGCTTTTATGTGTGCTACCCACCAGCATATCTGCGCCTTCAGATAATGGATCCTGGAATTCACCGCCAGCAATAAGGCCCATGACCTGAGATCCATCATAACACATGAGGGATTCTGGAAATATTTCTCTAAGTTCACGTACTGGATGTGGAAACAAAAATCGGGTGGCATCCAGATATATCATCTTAAATGGGATGTGAGAAAGTTTTTTTGCCACTTTAAGATCAACACTGAAAGTTTTGGGGTCGAACGGCAGGCTGTATATTGGATTTCCTAGTCTTTCGCAGATTGGCTCGATTGAGAGATGTCCCATTGGTTCCCCTATGTGTAAAATCGGCTCTCCTTGTTTCGTCGCGAGAACCACTACTGCATTCATGCAATTGTGTCCGGATAAGTACTTCAAGTCTGCATATTTGGCTCCAAAAACTTTCTTTGCTAGCTCTACGCCTATTTCCTCTATTCTTTTTGCGTGCTTGTCTCCTGGAAATTTCCATTCCCCCTCGCTTGTACTTCTGACTGAGTATCTGTGTATAAAAAATGGCTTGTGAGATTTGGTGGTTATTTTTCCCAATCAGGGGTATAAATTCTGTTTGGAATTATTGCTATTTGATCTTCTTCAGTAAGTGTGTCCGCTCTCCATTTAGGTGTTGGAAATGTTCCTGCTAAGGTGGCTCTATGATATACTTCAGTTGTTTCCTTGCTAATTTTGAGGGTGCAATCATTGTCTGAAAGTTCAGTATGTTCATCCCAATAGTCCTGTACAGGCCCAGCTATACTGTCAGGCGCAGATTCTCCGCTGTCTCTAACATAAGGGTCTTTGGCAGAGTATTTTTCAAAAATTTCCAAACACTTTTCAGAGGAACCTTTCTCAGTGGTTTTTATACACCCAGAAAAAAGTAAAATAACTGCCAAAAACAAAATTAATTTACTCATTAAAATTCACTAATAAATATTATTCAGTAGTTTTTATTAGTTTATAGTTAATGCGGAAAAGTACAACTTAATTTATCCAGCCTGCCTATATATTTAGGGGAATTTACAAAAGAGTCTAAAAATTTACTCCTGTCCGTTCCTTTGTCTAATCTAGAGGTGTGATAAACAAACCCGTCTCTTTCAGCAGCCCTACCAAGCAACCCAAAATAAGAAATTTCAGTAAGAACTTGATTCGCATATTTTCCTTTAGCTTCAGCAGAATCAATAAACACAAGTAACATTTCCTCTCTTGTTATTTTATTATTTTCAAGATTACTCAAATGGTAGTCATATCCTGCTTTCTCAGGAGCCCTTCCAAGTATGTGCTTGTATAATAAATCAACAAAGTCAGAGTTACTGATTTCAGGTGTTTTCTTATCCCATAACGCATCAGCAGAAAATGAATTAATTACTGAAAGCTTTGATTCCTTTTCACTCGAAAATTTCTCCATTTTATTATTCCAGTAATTTATGGTTTCATAGTCGGGGAGCTTATAAAGAGAATTATCATACCTTAATTTGTATTGATTGTTATATATTCCAAAATATGATCTCAAAATAAAATCATAATTATTAATCAACGAAAACTCTTTGCTAGTAATAAAATTGTTAACTAAACCAGAATAAGTCATTTCATCTGAACATAAAGCGCCAACATAATATTCGTGTCCCTGCAATTCAGAGTTTCTGTGCAGTAAATCTAAATATTGTCGATCTACAAGACAACCATATTTTTCTTCACATGACTGTTCTTGTCGTTTAGTTGTTTCGCAAGTATGTGTAGATTCATTGCAGGAAAAACCTATTGGACAGGTATCTTCTCCTTTAATTATAGAACAACCTGGTTCTTCAGGCACGTCTGTAGCTGGTTCCCAACCTAAATTGATTAAATCATTATAATGGTGTCCTTCTACTAAAACATAAATTTTATATCCTCTTGGACAGGAACATGCCCTACAAACAGCCCCATAAACCTGCTCTTCCCTATAATCCAAAATTTCTATATTCTGATAATACAAAAACCAAAATTCTACTCTCTCCCTTTCATCTCTAAAAAGCCTTTTCTCTCGAAGCTGTTCCCAAGGATTACCGCCACATTGAATTGGCTCAATAGCAAACCATGATTCAACAAGAATAGGATCGTTTCTACAAAAAGACTCTG
>PCWY01000004.1:37511-38112 GCA_002762975.1 Candidatus Diapherotrites archaeon CG11_big_fil_rev_8_21_14_0_20_37_9
AAAGTTTACTTGAGCTAGCGGTAATACGACGATTACTGCCAATTGGAAACCAGGCCACACCATCAAAAGAGCCAATCAAAGCACCATAATCAAATCCATACCAATCTCTTTGATAACCATTGGCAAAAAGAAAATGTTGGGCGGCAAGACGATTTTGTCTCTGTGTTTTTAAATCAGTATTTCCTTGATGAGTCCAAGGAATCATCGTAACAGGAACCCAGCAGGCCCTGCCAAAAAGCATGTCATCAGCTCGATGTTGAACAGAGAGTAGAGAGCTAGGAAGTGTGCGGCTACTTTTACTTGGATCCGGAAGATAACCCGCACCTTTAAATAAAAATTCAGCAGGAAAAATGGAATTGATCCCAGAGTAATAGTCAGCACCACAAGTAGGACAAGGTGTAAACATTCCTTTATAAGAAAAGACGTCATAGCTCTGTCCTTTTTTAACTGAAATTACGACAGGTTTATTCACGCTTGAATTGACCGAGGTAATACTGCCATAAATTTCATTAAAACCAACAGGTGTGGAAGCATTAATTGGCATTAAATAATCATTATTAACATAACTAAAGGCGGTTAGTTCTTGGGTTGCACCGGTAAT
>PCWY01000076.1 GCA_002762975.1 Candidatus Diapherotrites archaeon CG11_big_fil_rev_8_21_14_0_20_37_9
TGAATTCGGTTCCGTTGCTCGTGAGTTTTGGCTTATACCCTGAAATAAAACCAGCCGAGTGTATTGAAGTAGGCAATACGAGTTGGCTGGCAAGCACCGTGGAAAGCTCGGTAAGCCATGAGTTTACAGTCAAAAACAATTGCACAACACAATCTGGCATTCCTGTAAATCTGCCTAATCTGCTTGCAAAACTTAACTGGAATTCGCAAAAACTCGGAAATGTTGAATTGAATATTTTTGACGGAGAAACACTTATGGGAAATGAAATAATCAGGGAGGGGGCATTTACAGGCGTTATTGGAGGCAAAGTGCTTGAGAATGGAAAGGAGTACAGGGGCATTGCTTCTTTCACGCCAAGAACAGGAGCACAGGGGGAACTTGCATCATTTGGCATTGAGTTCGGTTCATCAACAGACAGCAATCCGAATGACCTTGAGGCAAAAGCAATTGAAAATATTTCAGGAAATTTTTCAATAATTGATTTACGATCATGCATTACATTCAATCCCGGGCCTCAGGAAGGTATTGTTGTGGATGAAAATGAAACAACCGCCAATTACGAAATAATTATTGGAAATTGCGGGACTGCTGTTGATGTTTCTTTTTGTGGCAATGGAATAGACCTGTGCAGGGGCGGTACAAACGAAGGCGGAATTCTTGTTGAACCATGGACTTACACCAATTTGAAAGAAGGTGACATCAAAACAGTTAAGGTTTCAAGAATCAAAGGAGGTATCCCTGGATTTTACGGGATTACTGTTGATGCAAAACCAACAGGTTCTGAAAATGTTACTATGGTTGCTGAGCTTGAAGTTGTTATTGAACCTGAAACTTATTCATCAGGAAACAGGCAAAGTTGGTTTACAATAGACAAATATGAATTCAATCTTCCTGGTTTTGGTACAATAGATTCTGCTACTTTAACCAATAAAATAGTTACAGAAAAAGTTGATGTTACCGCAACGCTTTGCAGTTGGGAAAACACAAGACATGGGAATTGGGCGTCTAATGTTAAATGGTGGTATGGAGGGCCTTTTTTCGGAGTTACTTGGATAATATCTATGTTTGGAAATTATAAAAATGGAGGCAAAACATGTGACGATTTTGAATTTACTGAAACACTTGCAGATTATATAATCAATTTAACAGGAAAATCTATTGTGAATGATGATAAGGAAGTTGATCCCATATCAGGTGAAGAAACCGCAGAACTTGCTGAAGTTCCACCTGATGCAATTGATATTACTGTAGACATTCAGGGAATTCAAGCAAAGTGGAATCTTGAAGAATACACAATTAACTTACCTGAAGATCAAGAAGATACTGAAGAATCAAACGGGATAGAAACAGTTGGTGTTTTGTTTGAAAATACGGGCGGAGTACCAAACCAGGCAAGTGCATATGGAATAGTTACATTCAAAGCAACAGAACACATACATGGAAATGAAAGCCATATTGGAAATGGAGATGTATTCTGCGAAAATGAAAACTTTGCACCATACAACATTGGTCCGAGCGAAGAGGAAGGAAGCTGTGATGCGGTCAACTCAATGTATGAACAAAAAATACACACAAGATTCAGGTTCGCTGACATAAGCCAGAACATTCCGCCAATAAGAGATGAAGTTTATGAGTGTTCCATGGGAACGCTTGAGGGAAGAACTGGCGCAGGGATACTTCCAAAAACAAGATTGAATTGGAACTGGACACAGGGTGATTCAATAGAGTGGAATACCTGTGATGCTTCAAATCCTGATGCAATTTATTGTGATGCCACACAATTCACAATAATGATGATGAAACGCCTCAAACTCTATGATAATTTCCTTGCAGCAAATGTAAATCTTGTGTGTCCTTATACTATTGATGATTTGAGACAAGTAATTACAGAATCAAATTTGGAAACATCAACTAACGCAGTTCTTAGTGAATATATTGGAGGGACTGAAATTTCTGTTGATTTAACAGGTAACAATGCTGATGTATATTTTGAATTTTACAATAATACTGAATCCGATATTGATGCAACTGTAGCAATATTAATTTACCGAAATAATGAAATTGTAAATCAATGTGAAAAAGAGCTTGCTAGCACAGCAGGAAGTTATGATTCAATTAATTGCGAATTTACACTTGAGAAAAATGGAGTTTATACTGCAAGAGGAATTGTTGTAGGCACGTTAGAGCAAACAGACAGAGCAAGTTTAAGTTACTCTTTTATTCATGTATCGCCAGGTACCGAAACCGAATGTTTAGCTCCGCGAACTTTAGGTTCAGGAAATTTAGGCATAACTGATTTTGTAGCTGCAACTCCGAACATAAATTGGACAAATGAAGTTTCAAGCGAAGACAAATTAAGAAGCATTGTGGTGTTTGATGCTCTGCTTATGAAGGATGCTTTTACTGAGGATTTTGCCGCGGACTTCGCAGATTATTATGAAAATCGGGCTTTCTTTGACGCAAGCTCATTCTTTACTCAGGACGGATACAGCAATGCATTAAGGGAAGGGCGCATAAAATTCAGAAGAAAATATGTTGATTCAAGTGAACTAGCAGCTCCGGGAAAATATGCAATATCCATAATCGCAGCACTTACAAATGCAAACCGACTAATTGGTGCAAATGGAGAAACAAATGGTCCAATTACAATAACATTCAAGCATGTTGATTTTCCAAGTGAAGACAGCATTTTTTACACAATACCTTTCAATGGAATGGTTGGAAGCGATGGGGTGAATTTCACAAGGCAAGGATATGGAATTGATTACATAAATGAAACAACCCCTATTACAATTGACCGTGCACAGACACCAAGTATTACCGGAGCAAGCACATCGGAATCCAATGCTCTTTTGAAAAGCAACACTTATCTTGGAAGCGATTTTTATGAGCTTAACTTGAATTTAGAACAAAGGGGGAAAATTTTCATTGTAAACAAAGAATCAAACAAGAAAATTGATTTCAAATTTTTTCCTGCAATAGTTACTCCTGTTATAATGAAAGTAAGCAAACAGGATTCGGATAAAAATTATTTTTCAGTTGTTTACAGTTACCGCAATAATGATGGCGGCATAATAGATGTCGGTGAAAGCTCATCTTATTTCACAGGAATGAATGCGTGCCTTAACTTTGACGGATCTGATCTGAAAGATTATTTCTTTGAAACTCCTGACGGAAAGGCAACTGAGGATGATGCGCTTGATTTTGAGGGAAAATATTCCATGAACTGGGAAAATGCCCCTTTGAACGGCAATGTTTATCTGAAAACTTTATATTATACCAAACCCGGGCAGGGAATAAGCATAAAGTCTGAATCACCAAATCTTTTGATTTATTCAATGGACAATTCAGGAAACATCGTGCCGCTTTCAGGAATTTCCGGAATGCATTATAATGATGCCTCCAAAGGGTCTGAGGGAAGAATACTTTCAATTGAAGACACTTTCAGGCTTGTTAAGGATCAGCTTGTGTGCGTGAAAAATGAAGGCACGCAATCTACATTCTTTTGGAATCCTGAAAAGATAGAGTTCTTTGAGGGAACTGAAAGAAGCATGGCTGGTTTTGAATCTACTCTTATCCCCGGCGCTACATGTATTGGCAACTGAGGAACATTTAATAATGAAAAATCATTATTATTTAGCTGATTATAATGGATTTGGGCGAAGAGAATTTAGATAAAAATGATTACAGCTC
Organism: Candidatus Diapherotrites archaeon CG11_big_fil_rev_8_21_14_0_20_37_9; assembly: GCA_002762975.1. Lineage (GTDB taxonomy): Archaea > Iainarchaeota > Iainarchaeia > Iainarchaeales > Iainarchaeaceae > PCWY01. The sequence continues at coordinate 3,694 of PCWY01000076.1, forward strand.
AGGGAATCCGTTGTCGGAACTTTATTCTTCACTTAATGAAAAAATACCTTATTTTCCTGTGATTCTTGGAGCAATTATTCTTCTTGCTCTTGGCTTATTAGTAGTGCTTTTACTTGGCGCTGGCGGGGAATCAACTCAGGTAAAAATTACCGTAAAAAACGAGGCAGGCGTGCCTATGCGTACTGCTGAAGTCATTGTTGGGTTTTCTTCAGGGGAACAGAAATTTACAACTGATAAAAAAGGAGAAGTTCTTTTTGAGGCAATTATTGGAGAAATTGCCGAAGTGCGTGTTTCCAAGGAAAATTATGCTGAAGAAAAAATGGTTGTTACTTTTGAAAAAGAAATGAAGTTAAATTTTATTCTCAAAGCTCCTGAGTATGGTTCAAGAAAGGAAGTTACACTTACTTTTGTTGGACCTGATAACAAAAAGCTTACAGGAAAACCTATTGAAGTTACTCTTGGATGCACAGGCACGGGAAAATTTGATCCTGCAGAATTCTCTGTGAATAAAGGAGAATTAAAAGTTGAACCGCCTGAGGGTTGCGGAAGTATTACTGTAAATGCAACCGCGTCAGGGTATGAGGATTTCTCAGGTAGCATGCTTGGAAAGGAAGAGGTAGTCAGGTTCAAGGGCATAAACGGACCGAAGGGAACTGTTACTGTAATTGTGAAGGATGAAACAAGCGGTTCATTTTTGGAGGGCATGAGGGTTTTTGTTTTGGATTCTGCTGGTGCACCAACACAAATAGAGGCTTTCACTTCTTTCGGAAGGGCAATTTTATCTCTGCCTGTGGGTTCATACACAATAACAATTGAGGATCCTGCGCAGGATTATGCTTCTGATCAGAAGCAGGTTACTGTAACAAAAAATAATTCTGAAACAGTAAATGTTCTGCTTTCAAAGGATGTTAAGCTTCATGTAAAAATAAATGCAAAAAATTCGCTTTCAAATGCGCCTATTGATGACGCAACAACAACAATCACTGACAGCGAGGGGAAAATTGCCAATCAGAAAAAAACAGAAAACGGCGCGGCAGAATTTGCTTTGCTGAATAACGGCACTTATTATTACTCTGTATTTAAGGAAAATTATTTGTCTGAGGATAAACAGGTTTTTTCAACAACAGGTTATTCAAAGGGTGGTGCCGCAGAATTTGAAGCATTGCTTACTCCTTGTACTCCAAGTACCTGCGGAGTCCTCAGAATAAAAGTTGTTGATGAGGATGGTTTGCCTGTTGAAAATGCAAAAGTGATTCTGCTTAACTCTGATGGTTTTATTGATACTTCAAGTCCGGCAAAAATAACTGATTATAACGGAGTTGCTTCTTTTTCAAGCATTGCTTTTGGAAGTTATTATGCGCTTGCACAGAAGTATCCTGCAGAGGGAAAATCAGATTTGTTTGCGGTTGAAGGGTCAGGACAAACTAAGGTTGAAATGCGTCTTGAAATCGGAACAGGTACTTTGCTTGTAAGTGTAAAAGACAAGGATAATTTGCCGATTGAATTTGCTAATGCTGAATTTATTACAACACGCGGAAAAAGCCTTGGTGTTTTGGCGCTTGATTCTGATGGCAGGGGTTTTCTTGCGGATGTGAAAGCAGACAAAGCGGTTTATGCAATAATCAAAAAAGATGGCTATACTTCTTACACGACAATTGCAAAGCAGGTTGAAAAGGATACATCAGTATCGTTTGATGTTGTTCTTGAGGAAGAACTTATTGGGTCGGTTCCATTTATTGAATTGCAAGGGGTTTTTGACAAAACTGGTTCAAGGCCGGTTGTGAACTTGCAGGCAGGAAAAAGGTATGATACGAAATTTATAGTAAAAGTTCCATCTGATTTAAGCGGAGAGGATTTCGGTACCTTTGTTAGGGCAGGAGAATCGCAGGACATTGAAAAAAGTGGAATTTCAATTACAGGAATTAACTTCCCAGGAAAATCGATTACCCGCGGAAAAACTTTCAATCCACCTACAGGGGAAAATGATGAAAGTCTCACAAACGGAGCATCTTTGTGGGCTTCGATGGAAAGAAATGAACAGGATTCTGGAATTTATGAATTTGAAATTGAATTGAGTGTTGATTCTGATGTTTCTCCTGGAACATACTTACCGATTTTTTACAGAGTTTGGACTGCAAGTGGAAGCACTTACACAAGAGATCCTTTTGATGCACAGCTCGGTAGCGCGGCAACAACAAATGAAAAGCAGGAGCTTTATGCACAAGCATATGAAAAACCGTTTTATGAAGGAATTACTGAATTTTGTTATGGTCTTTTCTGTTTTGGAAATAGGTTGCTTGATAAAACTGAAAACATTTACCAGCAACCGCCTTACAATGTAAAAAGCTTCTCACCTTACTCGTTGGAATTCAGCATTACAAATAATTCAGAAACAATACACGATAATGCAACTCTTTCAATAAAAAATGTGGTTTCTTCAGCAAAGCAGGCAAAGGCAATAAGCATTGACTCTTACAGTTTTACCAATGCGGATTCTCAGGAATTTTCATCAGCTAAACAAACTTTCAAAATAGATCCTGTTTTCTTGGGTGAATTCAGAAAAAACAGAACTGTTTCAGGAACACTTGAATTGACTCCGAAAACACTTGAGTATTCTGCAATGAATTTCAGCATTGTATCAGCAAACAATGAGGTGCTTGATGAGTTTATTTATTTCACGCCTTTCTATGAGGAGGACATAAACGTTTCTGTTGATCCAAAAACACTTGTTGCATTTGTTCCGATTGATTTGAAAATTACAGTACAACACAAGAAAGGAGATCTTGAAGGTTTTGGTATTGAGGATGCAATTGTGAACATAACAAGACTCAGCCCTGATAAAAGTGAATCATTTTTCACTACAACAACAAATGGCCAGGGAATTGCGGAATTACAATTGCCTGCATCTGCACCAGGGACAAGAGTCACAATAACTGTTGAAAAACCAGGCATTGGTTTGATTACAATAAAAAAAGAAATTGGTCTTGATGTTGTTTCGTTTGATCCAACTGAATTGGAATTCAAATTAAGCAGAGAATCCAAGGAAGAGGATACTCAGATACTTTCAATGGAAAGTAAAGTGCAAGGAGAAATAATTGTTAAAAAAATGCGCGTGCGCGGTTCATTTAAGGGCATTATTGATGAGAAAAGAATTGACAGTTTTTTGGTGCAGTACAATGGGTTGAGGTTATCTGCGGGAGAAATACGCAGTATTGATGTACTTAGTGCACTTGGCCCTGAAGCGGAATTCCTTGATTCTCCTGTAAATGTTGACGGTTCAATTATAATCGAATTTGGTTTGGAAAACAATAATGAGATTTCTTGGATTGCTGAATTGCCATTCAAAAACAGAGTTAATCTTGCTGACCTGCCTGCAAACGCACCATGTATAAGCATTTCACTTAACGAGTGGCGTGATTCCACTATAAACAGCCGTTCGAGTGTGGAGTTTGAAATTGAAAATAACTGCCACAATGACAGGGCGGAATTCCTTACTTTGAAAAATCTGCAGGCACAAATTGATTGGACTGGAAAGGACGGGGTTGTTGGACAAATGGAATTATCTATAACTGACCCGCAAACAGGAGAAGTTTCATCAGAGATATTACAGCAGACAATCTGGAGCAGGTTTACAGAGGTTCTTGAACCAAGAACTGTTTACCCTGCAAGACTGACTTTTGTGCCGAAACCTGATACACTTGGAAAGGAAGCCGAGTTTACTGTAAAGATTGATGCTGAAATTGTTACAAATTCAGGTGCGCAATTAGTTGGTTCAACAAATGATGTCCATGGAAAATTGCTTGTTACAAATCTTGACCAGTGTATTAAAATCAACCCTGATCCTCAGCAGGGAATTGTAATTGAAAGAACAAAAGACAGTGAAGATTTCACTATTGATACATCCGATTGCGGACCAATCAGCATTGGCTTAAGATTTTGTGGTGGCGGAGATGATAATTGCAGGGGCGGAAGCAGTGAAGGCGGAATCAACCTGAGACCGTGGCAATATGATAATGTAAAAGAGGATTCTAAGGAAGTTACTGTTGAAAGGCAATCAATACCTGGATTTTACGGCATTACTGTTGAGGCAAGACCTGAGGGCGGTTCGTGGAGAAAGGTCGGTGAAATTGATGCAATTGTAAAACCGGAAAAGGAACTTTATTTTGAAATGGACAAATATGCATTTTCAGTTATTGGAGAAGGTTCACAGGATTCTGCAGAATTAACAAATGAAATGGTTTTAGAGGATGTTAGTGTTACTGCAGGTGTTTGTGATTGGGCTGACGCTGCATCAAATGATAACTTTGATGGTGCTGGCGCCGCTCTAACAAGTGTTGGTGCAGGGGTAGCTGCTTATGCGGTGACGACATTTGCCGCATCTTGGATTGTTGGAGGGCTTGCGGCAACGGCAGTACCATTGAATGCGGCAGGAACAGTGGCATTATTAGCATGGTGCCTGCCGTGCCTTATAATAGGAATTATTATTCTTATTGTTGTGCTTGTGGTGATGCTTTCAGGTTCAGAGGATCCGTGTGCTCCTTCTATAACCGAAAACCTGCAGGATTATGTAATTAATCTTTCAGGCACCAGTGATATGGATTATGCAAGATATTTGCCTCCTGATGCACTTGATATAATATTGGGTGATAACCGCATTGCAGGGGCATGGAATCTCGGAGTTACTGACGGAAGCACTACTATCGGAAAAAATGGACGGCAAACCGCAGGAATTGTTTTCACAAATCTTGTTGCCGAAGAGGGCGAACCAATTTATGATGTAATACGGGTAAGCGCCGTTGAACATATACATGGTGATGCTTCACATCAGAGTGCTGAAGTTACCTGTGAAGGTGATGATTGGGGAATGTTCTGGATAAATCCTGGAACGTGTGAAAATTCTTCTGATGAAGAATATTTCCAGAAATTCCACGTGAAATTCAAAGTTGCCGAGGAAAAAGAATATTTACCTCCAATAAGCTTTGACAGTTATGCTTGTCAGAGCGGGATAGATATCGGCAGAACCGGCCCTGGTGCATTGCCTAGAACAAAATACAATTGGAGTTGGAATGAGGCAAGGAATGGGATTACTTCAACAAGCTGTGATTCAACAAATCCAGATTACATTTACTGTGATGCAACTCAATTTACAATTGCGTTGAATAAAAAAATTTACAGGTTATATGATTTCCTTGAAAACCAGAATTTTGATCTTGGCTGTCCTGAAGCAATTGATGCTGGAGATATTGCAGAAGAGCAGTTCCAGGCAATGGTTGGGAATGCAACAATAGAAGAAGGCAAAATTGGAGTCAGCAAAATAACCCCCACAGAAAACGGAAACGCAGTAAGTTTAACGGTTGAAGTTGAAAACAAAACCGAATACCTTGAAAATGTTGTTGTAGAGGTCAATGTAGGCAATATTGGGGGATTCCTTTCATCCTGTGTAATAAATGTTAATGGGGTTCCTGAAAATGGAGGCACTAAAGAAGGGAATTGTGAAATCGCTCTTGGCGAAGATGGGGTTTACGGAATAATTGCAAAAATCACAGGTGCTTCAAATCCTGTGCTTATATCATCTGAACCTGCATCTGCCGGAGTATACAAGGGGGTTTTCAGTTTAGGGGAAGGTTCTTCTGAAGCATCAGATAATTCAGGAGCCTGTGATTTCAAGTCAACTGAGGATTATTATGAATTGCCGCAGATACTCAGGTTTGTTGATGCAAACCCTAACATTGACTGGGATTCAACAAGCCTGAAGAACAGCGCCGAACTTACAAATCTTATCAGGTTTGACGCATACTTGGCGAAAGATTCATTCTCGCCTGATTTTTTCAATGATTTTGACAAATATTATAGCACAGAATCATTCGAGGACCCTGACTTTTATTTTTCAAACCTTGATACTGATTCAAATGGAAAAGGGTATGGATTCAACAGGCTGATGAATACAGGCCGATTCAGGTTTATAAGAAAATTTGTGGAAAGCTATGATTTGCCATCTGCGGGCCTTTATAGAATTGAAATAGTGGTTAATTTCCAAAAAGATAACTGGCGTTTCTTCAATGAAAAAGGAGAACCCCAGGTTGCAATTGCAATAAGCGCATACAAACTAAATGACCCTTTCCCGAATTCGCCTTTCTATTCTTTGCCGCTTGATGGCCACGTTGGTTTGGTTGGAGATAATTATGAAAGGAACGGTTATGGAATTTCTTTTGAAACACCTGAAAAGGAGTTAATACAGATTAGTAATGAAACGCCTGCTGTTGAAACTTTTTCTGATAATGGCAGCAATGCAACTGCAAAAGTAACCGTTGAAAAAGAAACCAGTTTGTATAACCTTAATACTTCTCCCGCTACGCGCGGAATGGTGCTTGAAGTTTCAAAAAATACTGGCAGAAGCGGTTCAATAATATTCCAGCCATCGCACGCAACTCCTGTTGTAATGAAAACAACACAAACACAATTTAGCGAGGAGCCTTTCAGCGCATTTTATAAGGTTCTTGAAAATGAAGTACCGCTTGATATTGGAAATAGTTTGAGTTACTGGGATGGCACTGGAGCGTGCTTTGATTTTACAGGAGTTCCTGTTACTGAAGCATTTTACCAGAAACCTGACAGGGCTGCAACGGATAACGACAGGGTTCTTGATTGGAAAAATATTTATGGAATTGACTGGGCAAATGCGACAAAGAAAGGCGATGTTTATTTGAGGACAATAATGTACAGCACGCCTGAAAAGAATTATTACCTGCAAAAACATCAGGCTCCGGGAAAGCTTGAATTCATTACAGCAGATCAAAGCGGAGATAGTGTCGGTCTTAACGGAGTAAGCGGAATGCCATTCAATAACTTTGCTTCAGGCAGTGTCGGAAGAATAAACAGCATGGAAGATGTTTTCAACATGGTTAACGAAGGAACAATTTGTGTGACAAATACTGGAAACAGCACGAAATTCTGGTGGAACCCGCAGGCAGTTTATAATTATCCAGGCAAACAAAGAAGTGTCACCGATTTTGGGAATAACCTTGAAGCAGGGGTTTCCTGCATTGGTTAAAAAACAAGTAAAGCATGAAGAAAACTTTATTAACACTAAAAACTCTACTATTGTCGGTTCCATGAGTCTTGTTGAACAGATACAGGGAGCTCTGGCTTCCGAAGACAAAAATAAGCTTATTATAGGCGGTGTTGCAGTGCTTGTAGTGCTTGTTATCCTAGTTATACTTATCCTTGGTTCCATTTCGGGTACAGGAACATTAACTGTAAATGTCAAAAATCCCGAAAGTACAGGAATCTGGAAAGCAAGCATCAGAGTAGTGGAAGCTGATGAAACATTTCTTGAAAAAACAGACAGGTCAGGGATTGCTGAATTTGCTGAATTGCCAACAGGAAAAGAACTTACACTCAATGTTTCTGCAACAGGATTTAAATCAAAGGAACAAAAAGTTACCTTAAGCGGAAGCGAAAATGATGTTTCAATTACACTTGAACCTGAAATTGAAAATCAGGCAAATTTTAAATCGATTACTTTTGTCGGTCCGAATGGAGTTAAGCTTCAGGGAAAAGTTATTACTGTGGAATTAACCTGTTCCACAGGAATGGTTCTTGATAATCCAATAAAACAAATTTCGAGCGGTGAACTTGAAATTAGTGTTCCAAGCGGCTGCGGAACTTTGCTTGCGAATGTAAGCGGTTCGGGTTATGAAACCGCAACGCACAATGTTGATGAATCCAATATTGTGAGACTTGAGGCAATTACTTATGAAAATGGTTCTGTGAGATTTTCAATTAAGGATGAGACTGAAAGAATCCTTGATGGGATTGAAGTTACAATAAATGATTCGAGGGGAATACCAACCGGGGAAACCGCTTATTCAGCATTTGGAAAAGTTTCCTTTTCACTTTTGTCGGGAGATTATGTTGCGGAAATAAATGACTCTTCATTTAGGTATGCTTCAGTTCAGGAAAATTTTTCTGTAACGGCAAGCGAAGAATCGGTTGTTGAAATTTCTCTCAGCGAAAAACCCATAGGAATTGTAAAAGCAAAGGCAATTGATAAAAACAGCAAAGCAGGAATAGAGCATGCAACAATAATCCTTGAAGGTCCTGATGGGGAAAAGGTTTCAAGGGAATTTTTGGAAAATGATGTTTCATTTGCACTTGGAAAAGCAGGCGTTTATACTTTAATGGCGGTTGCCAATGGTTACAAATTATCCAACAAAATTTCCATTGATTCTGGTTCGCTTAATAGCGGAGAAAAAAGCTTTACTGTTGAGCTTAATCCCTGTACGCCTGGGACTTGTGGTGCGCTTACAATCAAAGTTGTTGATGAGGATAGCCTTCCTGTAGCAAATGCAAGAATTGCGCTAACTGATCCTGATACCGGATTTTTTGTTGAGGAATATGGTTTGAAGCAAACTGATTTTGAGGGAAAAGTCGTTTTCAGGGCAGTTGCTTCAGGCAGTTATCAGGCGCTTGCACAAAAATATCCTGCTGAAGGCACATCTGCAACATTCGAGGTAATTGAGGGAACAGAGGCAGAGGCAACTGTTGAATTATTTGTCGGAGAAGGAACAATCGAAGTTGCGGTAGTGGATTCTGATTTGAGCCCAATTCCATTTGGCTTTGCTGAATTCAGATCTGATTCAGGCACATCGCTTGGAAAATTACCCCTTGATGCTGAAGGAAAAGGCTCGCTTTTAACAAAAGCTGACAAGCGTGTTTTCGTAGTTGTTGATGTGGATGGTTATACAACATATACTTCAAAAGCTTTCCAGGTTTATGCCGGCAAAACAAATACAATTGTAACAATAATGAGGAAGGATGTTCTTGGTGAAAATCCTGTAATAGAATTCCTTGGAATTTACAATGAACAAGGAAAAGAAATTAAGGGACTCAAAGCAGGGTCTTTTGCAACTGCAAAATTCAAGGTTACTGTTCCGACAGAAATTGAACTTGAACAACTTGGAGTATTTTTAAGAATTGGTGAAGATGCAAGTGTTGAAAAGGACAGCGTTTACATCAACAAAGTGAATGCTCCAAAAGCTTCTGTTTTGAAAGGCGAAACATTCAATCCGCCAAGAGGCACAAGCGAGGACGAGGAAAATTTAACAAACAATGATGCAAAATGGGCTTCCATTGTATGGGATTCTGATGAAATAAGAGCGGGCATTTATGAGGTTGAAGCCGAGTTTTTTGTAAAGGCATCAACTACACCAGGAAAATTCATGCCCCTTTATTACCGTGCATTCGGAGTGGAAAGCAACGGAGATTATCTGAGAGACCCTTTTGATACTGATTTAGGTTATTCTGAAAGCACAGGAACAAAGCAGGCGCTTTATGCAAACTCGCATGAAAAAGTTTTCTATGAGGGAGCTGTTGCTGTTTGCGATGAAGACTTTTGTTATACTGAAAGGGTTCTTGATAAGGGAGAGGATCTTTACATTGACGAACCTTATAATGCTAGAATATTCGGCAACTATAACCTTGACATGTCACTTACAAATAATTCTGCCGTTGTGCATGATAACGGAGAAATAAGAATAAAGAATTCAGGTTCGGGTGCATTTACTGATGAAAAATTAAAGATACAAAAGTATAATTTAGTGAATGCTGATGCGCAGGAATTTTCTTCAACTAAAGATACTTTTGAAATTAACCCGATTTTCCTCGGGGATTTCAGGCAGAATAAAACAGTTACTGGAAACTTTGATTTAAGGCCTGAAGTGCTTGGTCCAACGGCACTTCAGATGCAGGTTGTTTCTGACCAACAAATTGTTTATGAAAGATTTGTGCTTTTCAATGTTGTTAACAAAGAGGATTTGAATATTGTTGTTCTGCCAAAAACACTTCCTGCATTTACTGATTTTGATCTTAATGTGAGCGTAAGACTTTTCAAAACTGATGATCCGCTTGAGTTCGAGGAAATTGACGATGCGTTTGTGAAGGTAACAAGAATAACTCCTGATAGGCAGAAAAGTATTTTTACCACAAGAACAGATGGAAAAGGAATCGCCGTACTGAACATACCTTCATCAGAGCCAGGTACAAAAATACAGGTACGGGTTGAAAAGGAGGGTTATGCCGGAAAAACAATTAATCTCAGGGTTACTGATGAAATTATTTTATTTGACCCTGCAAAACTTGATTCAAAGCTAGATCTTACAAATAACACCGAAGAAAAACTTGACCTTAAGGCAACGAATCTTGTTCCAATAAATTTGCATTTGACAAAAATGAAATTTTCAGGAAATTTCTTGGGCTTGCTTGATGAAAGGAAAATGAACAATTATTTAGAGCAATATGTCGGCAGAACTGATATTGTTTATAATTTCCCTTTTCTTTTCAACGTGCTTTCATCAATAAGCGATGATGCAAGGCTTCTTGATGAGGTGAAGAAACTTAAAGGTCAAGTTATTTTCGAGGTTGCAAATCCAACTGAAACAATTAAGTGGCCGCTTGCTGTTCACTATGACACAACAATTAATCTTGCGGAACCTCCGAAAGAAGAAGGGTGTATTGATATTTCTCTCAAAGAATGGAAGGATGCAACTTTAGGGGGATCGGCTCAGGTTGAGTTTTCAATTTTCAATAATTGTTTAACCCAAAGAAGCGAACCGCTTGATGTTAGAAACCTCAAGGCAAAAGTTGATTGGAAATCCAATAAATTCGGAAATGTTGAACTTCATGTTCTTGACCATGAAACAGGACAAGAGGCAACAGAAACCCTGAGCGATAGCATTTACAGTACTTTTTTCGATTATGTTCCTGCAGGAAAAGAGTATACCGGTTTGCTTGTATTCACTCCAAAAGGAGGGAACATTGGTGAAACCGCGGAATTTGATGTCATTATTGATGCCGCACAACTCACAAATGCAGGCGAACAGCTTGTTGGTGCGTCAAATGTTATTGTTTCTGAAATAAACATAATTGATTTGAGTACCTGCATTACATATACTCCTGATGCCGAGGCAGGGCTTGTCTTGCAGGAAAGCGAGGAAGAGGGAACAATTGAGATTAATTCAAGTGCCTGTGGAAATATCACAATTGACTTTTGGTTGTGTAAGGATGACCCTGAATGTAGCGGCGGAGTAGATGGCGGAATTACTGCAAAACCAGAAAAATTTACTCTAACATCTACAACGCCGAACAAAACAATTCTTGTTTCAAGACAAGATATACCTGGAATGTACGGCCTTACAGTTGATGTCAGGACACCGGGTTCAAATTACAGGGAAATACAGATTGTTGATGTGCTTGTGAAACCTGAAAAAGAAGATGCATTTGAACTAACAAAATATGAATTTGCAGTAAAAGGTATCGACGCAAAAGATTCGGCTGAATTAAGAAACAGATATTTAAGTGAAGTTGTTACAGTTGATGCGTCAATCTGCGATTGGGGAGAAGCAACTGAAAATAAAGATTCTTGGTGGGATTGGACAGGCGCAGGTGTTGGCGCGGTTGTTGGAGCAGTACTGGGAATAAAGCCGGCAATTGAAGCAGGAAAAGATCTTGCAGAAACAGCAGCATCAACTGCGGCTGAATCGGTTAAGGGAGCCGAACAGGCGATTGATACAGCTACAGCTGCAGACCAGAAAACAGGCGCAGAATTTGAAGCCCTTTGCAATTTGCTTTCGACAAATCAAACTGAAGCAACAACCGCACATGGAGCATGTTCCTTATCTCCTGATATACAGACACAACTTGCAACAGCATCAACTGCAATTGGAGCTGCACTTACAGAATGCCAAACAATAACAGGAGAAACACAAGCCATTGATACAACAAATACAGCAACCACAGAAGCTCTTGACGAAGCTCAGGGAACATTGTATGATGGAATTCCCAGCGGAGAACCTACTGGATCATGGTATAATCCAACACCCTCAACTCAAGCCATTACTAAAAATTATGAAAAACCAGAGGTTATTCTTTTCAAAGATAATTCTGAAAAAGAAATTGCACAATTTGCAGGAACCGGAATCTTTGCCAAAGTTCTTTCTTGGATAGGAATTAAAAAAACAGAACAGCTTACTGCAGTTCAAGCAAGTTCAAGAGTAATTGAAACAAAACTTGCAACAGCTACAGGATTGTATACTGAAGTTATGGGGCAACAGGCAACAACATGTACCGCGGAATCAGTAGCAACATTAGGGTCTACAATTCCCGCATGCACTGCTTGTTTTGACGCAGTAGGCGTTGCTCAAACGGCAACTGCAGAAAGTACAACTGAACTTGAAGCAGTTACAGATACTGAATTGGCAGAATCCGGAGTACAGGTTGCAGCAGAAGAAACAGCAGTTGTTGCAGCAGAAGAATCGGTTACA
>PCWY01000041.1:0-5693 GCA_002762975.1 Candidatus Diapherotrites archaeon CG11_big_fil_rev_8_21_14_0_20_37_9
AGACACAAATAATATTGGTGAAGGGTATAGGTATCACTACAAACTTGTGGCTTATGATACTGCTGGAAATCAAGGGATAATAAGTTCTGCTGCTTCTGTTGAAGCTAAATCTTTTTGTGATCTTGTCCTTGATCTTAATTCGGCTGTTGTTGATAACAATCTTGTTATTGGTGTGAATTCTTCTTTGAGATTCAAAAAAGGTTTTTTGAGTATTAGTGGTCCGGATAAAAAAGAAGTTGTCCTTGTGGATAGTATTTCAAACGTTTCTGATTTCACTGCAGGCTTTGATCTTATTGGGAAAGTAAATGGTGATTATAATATTTTCTTCAATTCACTTGATGATGATCAGGATGAATGTCCTGTTTATTATCACTATTATTATGACACTGTTAATCCAACTGTAAGATTTATTGCACCTAATACTTCAGAAACTTTGAGTGATTCAATGCGCTTTGTTGTTGATGCAAAGGATTCAGGGGATAATCCTTCAGGTCTTGTTTCAGTTTCCTTGTTTGTTGAAAATGAGGATTTTGTGAAAATAGGTGATTTTACTGAGGAAGGAGACAGGTTTGTTTATGATTGGAATACAATTAATTTTGACAATGGTCGGTTTAAGCTTGTAGTAAGGGCTGTTGATGGCGTAGGCAATGTTGCCGAGGATAGCGAATTGTACAATATAAAAAATACTTTTTTTGATAACGTTGCATCAAAGAATGCAATTGCAGAAGCTGAAGCTAAAAAAGTTGCCGCGGTTAGTGTCATTGAATCATTAGAGAAACTTAATGTTAATGTTTCTTCATTGTCAGGCATTATGAATCAAGCGGATTCCAATCTTTCGTATGCAAAGGAAATTTATGCTGGTAGTGTACATTTTTCGCTTGCGGAAAAGACAGCCAATTCTGCAAAAAACCTTTATGAAAAAGCAAGGACAAAAATTTCAGTTGCTGATTACAAATCCGCGCCTTACATATATAATGTGAATCAGCTTGATGTTTTCCTTTCCGCTTCCGGTTTGGATTCGTCTCTTGCAGCCGAAGCAAAGGAGCTCATCCTAAAACACCAGCCTTCAAGGAAATTATCTATAGTGAAGGTCACAGATTCCGGGGTTTCAAAATATTTTGCTAATATTGAAATAACTCTTGTGAATCCTGATTCAAATGCGGTTGAACTCAAGGTTCTTGAAGTCATCCCTAAAAAGTTTACTGATGCTGCTTCTCAATTAAGTTCTTATGACTCGTTTGAAATTCTTCAGGCAGATCCTGTGATTATTTTCGATTCTGTTTCAGTTCCTTCGGGGAGCAAAAAAATCATTTATTCTTTGAATGTTGAACTTTCCCAGGCTCAGGCTGATGCGTTAATTACTTCAAATGTAATGAGTTTCTATGTGGCGCCTCCTGTTGTGCTTAGTAACTCTGCTGATGTGTCTTCAATTGCACTTTCTTCGCTTTTGAATTTTACTTCTTTGCTTTCAGTGTTGCCTCCTATTGAATGGAACACAACTACTATCGCAATTGTTGTTATTGCATTCTTTTTGTTGCTTTTCATTATGTTCCTGCTTTTGGTAGTGGTTGTTTTTTCGGTTTATTTTTTCTTCATAAAGAAAAAGAAAAGGTGGCAGTAATTGAGCCTGGAAGAGTTCCTTAAGAAAACTGCTGTTGAAGTTGATCGTGAGATAGCCTTGGCTTTTCCAAAAAAAATTTCCCAAGTTTGGGTAAACGAGGCGCTTGGCAAACCCGAATTTGATTTTGAATTTTCTTCGGCCGATAAGGCTGTTGCTGAGCCAATATGGGATTTTCTTTCAAGGGGTGGAAAGAGATGGAGGCCTGCTTTGCTCTTGCTTGCATGTGAAGCTGTTGGCGGGAATAAGGCGTTGGCTTTGAAATTTACTCCTGTTCCGGAGCTTGTTCATAATGGCACAATAATGGTTGATGATGTTGAGGATAACTCAAGTTTAAGGCGGGGAAAACCTTCAACTCATCTGCTTTTCGGGGTGGACATTGCTGTGAATGCTGGCAATTCAATGTATTTTCTTCCTTTGCATATAATTTACAATGATAATTCTCTTTCTGCTGAAGATAAATTAAAAATTTACAATATTTATTCTCAGGAAATGATTAAACTTTCTTTTGGGCAGGCAATGGATATTTCTTGGCATAATGGTCATAACAACAGTATTTCTGAAAAAAATTATTTGCAAATGTGTTCTTATAAAACAGCTTCTCTTGCAAGGTTTGCCATACAGCTTGGTGCAATAATCGGAGGGGCCTCAGAAAAACAGATTTCTGCATTTAGGGATTTTGCAACAAGTGTCGGCGTTGCATTCCAAATTCAGGATGATATTTTGAATATTGTTCCAGGGAATGATTGGGGCAAAGAAATAGGTGACGATATTCAGGAAGGCAAGCGTACGTTAATGGTTATTCGTGCATTTTCTGTTGTAAGCAAGGAAAAAAAAGAGAGGCTAATTAAAATTCTGGATCGTGAATCTGCTTCTCAGGCTGAGATAAAGGAGGCTATTTCAATTCTTTCAGAATCAGGTTCTGTTGATTATGCAAAATCATTTGCAAAAACAATGGTTAGTGAGAGTTGGCATAAATTAGATTTAGTTCTTCCTGATTCACAAGCGAAAAAAATGCTGAAAGAGTTTGCAGATTATCTTGTTGAAAGGGAAATTTAAACGTCCCCGTATTCTTCATCGACTTTTTGGATAACTACGCCTTTATCTGTAATTTTCAATGGGTGCAATTCTTCTGAGTGATTTGTTGCTCTCATTTTTCTGATATGTAATGTTCTGTTGCTTCTTGTTCCTATTCCCATGTAATGCAATACTACAACCCCATCAACAACATATTCTTCTATGCTGTATTTGCCGAATTTTCCTGAGTCTTCGCTGACTTCTGTTGTCATCATTGTAGTAACTCCTATTTTTGAGAGTACATATGAAAGTTTTAATATTGCGTTTCTGACATCCTGGTCGTTTTGGAAATTAAATCCAAGTGCTGGTATTGAATCAATTACTACTCTTTTTGCGCCTATTCTTTTTGCGGTTCTCATTATTTCCAGAAGCAGTTTGTCCACATCAAAGCCTGTTGCAGGCATTGAGAATTCCTCTTCGCTTGGCAGGCCGATTTTTGCTATGCTTCCATCAATTATTTGAATCATGTTTTCATCTTCGATTTTTCTCAAATCCCATCCGAACCTGAGCATGTCCTGCCTTATCAGATCCGGCCTTTCATCAAGCGTTACATATATTCCCGGTTCCTTATATTTCATTGCTCCGTTGTACAGGAACTGCATGCAGAATATTGTTTTTCCTGTTCCGCATGCCCCTGAAACAAGAACGCTTCTCGCTTCTGGTATGCCGCCTTCAATAAGATTGTCAAATCCTTTTATTCCTGTTGCAGTCCTTTCCATCTAAATCCCAGAATCTTTAGTATTTAACTTGTATTTATACTTTATTCACAGATTATTTTTCCTAATCAACAACTAATTCGCTTAATATGTTTTTTGTATTATTACTAATCTAATGGTAAGGAAATTATTTTTGCTTTTGGCTATGTTGTTTTTTGCAGGCACTGTTTTTTCCAGTGAATTGTATATTCTTTCCGTATCTAATTCAAGTATTGATCCGTCCGCGGTCTATTCAGGGGATGTTGTTACTCTTAATTTTAATGTGAAAAACATCAGCGGGCTTGGAGCAATTGCTGATGATGTTAATGTAATGGTTGAGCTTAATGAGAATTATTTTGAGCCAATAAAAAGCTTTGAATCAATCGGTTCCCTTAAAGGAAAGTCGTCCAAAACAGTTTCTCTTAGATTTAAAGCAAAGGATAATGTTTTGCCTGGCAATTACACTGTTCCAATTTTTCTAACTTATATTAGGGGTACAAATATTCTTTCCCAAAAAGAGGAAGTAAGTTTTTCTGTTTCTTCATGTAAAGTTTTGAAAGTCGAGGATATTTCATTAAGCAATTTCAAACCACATATTGGTGAATCGCTCACAATTTCTGCGTCTGTAACAAATTCCTGTTCTTCTGCTGCAAGGAATGTTGCAGTAAATTTGCTTCCTGTGTCAAACACAACCATTGATCCTTTTATTGTTTCTGCAGGTACCCAAAAAAAGATTGATGTGATTCCTCCTTTTAGTTCAAAGGCTGTTGAATTTTCTTTATTTGTAAGTGGCAAGGTTGCTGCTGAAACTTATGTGTTTTCTTTGAAGGCTGATTGTGCTGATTGTAATAGCGCAACTAATTCATTTTCTTTTTTGGTTCTCGGGAAACCTGAAATAGTGTTTTCAAATATTGAATATTCTGTTGAGAATGCTCTTGGAAGTGACAAAAAGATTTCTGCAGGGAGTCTTGTGACTTTTTCAGTTCAGCTTGATAATATTGGCGAAGAGAAAGCAAAATCAGTTGAAGTTATAATAGACTTTGGCGATTCTATTGGTGGCTCATCTAAATCTTTTTTAGGTAATATTGATGCTGATGATTCAGGTGCGGCAATCTTTAATTTGAATGTTCCTTCAGATGCTGCTGGTGGCGAGCACATTGGAACAATAATTGTTTCATATACTGATGAATTGGGCGTTAAACAAGCTATTTCGGAAACATATCCACTTTACGTTGTTCCTGTTTCTCCTCCTGGTATTTTTGATTATGCGATTTTGCTTGTTCTTCTTGCAGTTGTTTTAGGTATTGTGTATTTTATAATTAAATTTGTTTTCAGGCAATTGGCTATTAGAAAGTCACAGTCACGATGATTAAATTATCCTTTTTTAACCTGTTCAGGAGAAAAACCAGAACGTTTCTTTCGATTCTGGGGATAGCTGTTGGCGTTGCCGCAATTATTGTTCTTGTTTCTCTTGTTGATGGATTTTCGCAGGATTTTAATGATATTATTGGCGGGTTTAAAGCAATAAATATTATGGAAAAGGATTCTCTTGATCAGACTTTATCCACGCTTGATTCTTCTTGGGTTGGTAAGATTGAATCCACTCAAGGGGTGAGGGCTGCGGTTCCTGAAATATGGGTTTTACCTGAAAAAATTGACGGAAAACCCATTGAACTGAGTCTTTCCAGTGCTGTGTCTTTGTATGGTCTTGATTTGGATAGTTTTTATGCTGCTGGTGGTTCAGGGGGGATTGGAGAAATTGAGAAAGGTGCTCGTCTGAGAAATTCCGATCGCGGAGAGGTAATGATTGGTAAAGGGGTTGAGGATAATTTTGACAAGTTTGTAGGTTCTACTATAAAAATAAATGATAAAAAGTTCCGTGTTAAAGGAATTTTTAAAACTGAAAGTGATTTAGTTTCCAGTATTATTGTTTTGACTCTTGATGATGCGCATGAATTAAGCAATCTTGATGCAGGTAAAATAAGTTCGCTTACTGTTATTCTTAATGATCCGACTAATGACAAAAGAGTCGGGGATATTTTAAAATTAAAATATGGTGATGATTTGGATGTATTTACTCAAGCTGATCTTTCTTCTGAGATTAGCGGGATTACTGATAATCTTAGGTTGCTTGCAATTGCTGTTGCACTTATTTCTGCGCTTGTTGCAGGTATTGGAATTGCTAACACAATTCTTATGAGTGTTTTGGAGCGTTTTAAGGAGATTGGTGCGTTGAAAGCTGTTGGCTGGACAAGACAGAATATAATTCGCATGATTCTTTATGAATCGCTTTTTTTAGGAGT
>PCWY01000041.1:5704-27848 GCA_002762975.1 Candidatus Diapherotrites archaeon CG11_big_fil_rev_8_21_14_0_20_37_9
TAATGGGTATCATTCTTGGATTTTCTGTTGATTATACTTTGTCGCTTTTTTTGGGTGTGAAGTATTTTATTTCTCCTGCATTGATGATTGAGAGTTTTTCATTTGCATTATTTTTGGGTCTAATTGCTGGGTTGTATCCTGCATATCATGCATCTAAACTTGATCCTGTGGAGGCTTTGAGGGGTTGAATATGAAATCTACTAAAAAAGAAGTTATTCGGATAAAAAATGTTTTCAAGCATTACCAATTAGGAGACACAATTGTCAAGGCACTTGATGGGGTTTCACTTTCAATATATGAAGGCGATTTTGTTGTAATTGTTGGTCCAAGCGGTTCAGGTAAAAGTACTTTGATGCATATTTTGGGCACACTCGATAATCCTACTAAAGGTGAAGTTTTTGTTGATGATGAAAATATTGACGTTCTTGATGACTGGCACCTTGCTATGCTTAGGCGTAATAAAATTGGTTTTATTTTCCAGTCTTTCAATTTGATTCCGACTTTAACTACACTTGAGAATGTGCTCATTCCAGTTGAACCTTTATCTGGAGGTACTGAGCGTTATCAGGATCGTGCTATTCAGTTGCTTGATGAAATTGGTTTGGGTGATAGGCTTCTTCATAAACCTGATGAACTTTCAGGTGGTCAGAGGCAGAGGGTTTCAATTGCAAGGGCTTTGATAAATAATCCTGAAATAATTTTTGCTGATGAGCCTACAGGAAACCTTGATTCAAAAACAGGTAAACAAGTAATCGAATCAATGAAATTATTGAATGAAAAAGAGAACAAAACCTTTGTTATTGTTACACACGATCCATCTATCTTGGAGTATGCTTCAAGAAAAGTTTTCATTCTTGATGGGAAAATAACAAAGATTGAGGAGACTAAGTTTAAGTGATTTTTTATGCTTAAAATGAGTCTTTTCAATCTTTTTCGCCATAAGCTGAGAACAATTTTATCTGTTCTTGGTATAGTTATAGGTGTTGCTTCGCTTATTGTTCTTGTTTCTCTTGTGGATGGATTTAGAGGCGATATTGAATCGGCTTTTAGTTCTGCACAAGGCGTCAGAGTAGTTCCTGTGAATGCTACTAATCCTGTTTTTGGTTCAATGGATGATAGTTGGATTAATAAAATAAGTCAGGTTAACGGAGTTAAAACAGTGATTCCTACTGTTATGAGAATTCCTCGAAGCATTGATGGTGAGTCTCCGCTAAATGCACAAGGGACGCGTGTTGTTGGTCAGGATTTACAAAAAGTAGCACAGGCCTCAAATAATGGTTTTGATGGCGAGCTTCTTTCAGGCAGAACTTTTAACGCAGATGATCGCGGTGTAGCACTCATTGGTAAACAGATTCAGGATGATTATGATAAATTTGTAGGTTCAAAGATAAAAATCAACGGAAAATCTTTGAGAGTTATAGGAGTTTATACTACTGGTTCAGATTTTCTTGATGGTTCAATTCTTACATCGATTGAAGATTTGAGGGAGCTTTCTGATTTTCCTGATAACAAAGTAAGTTTTTTGGTTGTTGAAGTTGTTAACCTTAGTGATGATTCAAAAGTTGTCAAAATGATTAACTTGCTTTATGGTGATGATATAAAAGCATCAACAGTGAATGATTTTTCTGCTCAGTTTTCCGTTATTTTGGACAGTATTACTCTTCTTGTTGTTGTAATTGCATCTATTGCTTCTTTTGTTGCCGCAATCAGCATCATAAATACTATGCTTATGAGTGTTTTGGAGCGTTTTAAGGAGATTGGTGCGTTGAAAGCTGTTGGCTGGACAAATGATGATATTGTAAAAATGGTTCTTTATGAATCAGGATTAATTGGAGTTATTGGTGGCTTATTTGGGGTTATTTTAGGTGTATTGGCTTCCAATTCACTTATCATTTTTGGTCTTGAAACAAGAGTAACTTTGCCTCTTGTCCTTGGATCATTTTTTGGTGCCGTCTTTGTCGGAATACTTGCTGGTGTTTATCCTGCAATAAATGCTTCAAGGCTTGATCCGATTGATGCTTTGCGTTCCGAGTGATTTTTTTTTCATTCTCTGTAAATGTGCGATACTCCATCAATTTTTTTTATTTTTTCAATTATTTTGCTGAGTTGTTGTGAATCTTTTACATTTACTTTGAATTGACATAATGCAGTGTTTGCTTCGCTTGTTTTTGCATATGCCTTTTCAACCAGCATATTTTCTTTAGTGAACACGCTTAGAATATCCTGAAGCAGACCAACTCTGTTTCGTGATTTAACTATTAGTTCAGTTTGATATGCTGTTGTTTTGCTGTCCCAGACAACATCGACTTTTTTTGCATTTGCTTTTTCCGCTTCTTTGCATGTGTTTCTGTGAACAGATATTTTTCTTTTAGTTGTTTTGAATCCTACTATTTCATCTCCAGGTAATGGTGAACAGCAGTGCCCTAATTTTACTCTCGGATCACTGGTTTTTATTGCGTGGCTTATTCCTCTTTTTCCTAAATTGCTTTTTTCTTTTTTTGTTTGAATTTTGAGTTTTGATCTTATTTTTTGTTTTGCTTTTTGTGTTTTTGCATAATTAAGCCACCCTACTTTAGGCGTCTGATTTGGTGAAGTAAGTATCTCTACAACATCTCCATTTTCAATTTTTGTATCAAGCGAAACATATTTTTCATTGATTTTGGCACTTTTGCATTTATCTCCTATATCGCTATGTATTCCATATGCAAAATCTATCACAGTTGCCCCTTCAGGTAGTTCGATTACATTTCCTTTAGGGGTCATTGCAAATACTTGTTTTGAGAAAACACACATGTCATTTTTTTCACTGGTTGTTTTCTGCCAATCCAAAATTTGTCTTACCCATTCTATTTTGGTATCATATTTGCTTTCTGATTTTGTTCCCTTATATCTCCAGTGTGATGCAATTCCAAGTTCCGCAAAACTATGCATTTCTTCTGTTCTTATTTGAATTTCCAAAGGGTAATCAAAAGCTGTTACTGTAGTGTGAAGTGATCTATATCCGTTACTTTTTGGTTTTGCAATATAGTCATCAAATTCTCCTGGTGTTGGTTTCCATAAACTGTGAACAATTCCAAGCACTTCATAACATTCTTTTATGCCACTTACAATTACTCTTATTGCCATTAGATCGTAAATTTTTTTTACAAATATATTTTTTCTTTTCATTTTGTTGTAAGTGCTGTAAATGGTTTTTGTTCTACCTGATATTTTTGCTTCTATTCCTGCATCGTCAACTGTTAATTTTACAGTGTCTATTGTTTTCTGTATTGCCTCTTTCATTGAGTCAACTGTTATTTTGATTGATTTTTTTATTTTGTCGTATTTTTCAGGTTCTTCATATTTGAATATCAGATCATACATTTCCGAACTTAATGAGTATATTCCAAGTTTGTATGCTAGTGTGGCGTATATTTTTTTTGTTTCTTTTATAAATTCAAGTTTTTCTTTTTCTTGTATTAAAGTTAAATTTCGCAGTAAGAATAATCTTTTACTCAATTTCAGTATTGCAATGTTTGGATTTGTTGAAAGTACTATAATTAATTTTTTTTGTGAGTTTTCAAGATCATCCGGTTTGAATTTCATTGCTTTTTCAAGGCGGTTAATCAAGTTAATATATTCTAATACAGTATTTCCAAATTTTTCCTTTACTGTTTTTTCTTCAATAAATTGAGGTGTGCTTTCATGTAGCAGACCTGCTAATATAGTTTCTTTGTCTTGTGTAAGGTCAAGCAGTATGTCTGTTAGTCCTAATGCAATTCTGCAAGGT
This sequence comes from Candidatus Diapherotrites archaeon CG11_big_fil_rev_8_21_14_0_20_37_9, assembly GCA_002762975.1. GTDB lineage: Archaea > Iainarchaeota > Iainarchaeia > Iainarchaeales > Iainarchaeaceae > PCWY01. Next base: position 9,474 of record PCWY01000041.1, read on the forward strand.
GTTTCACCGTCTTTTTTTGAGCTTGTTTCTCTTATAAATTGTAGTGCTTGTTTTATGGTTTTTTCTTCCCCAAGGGAATTTTCGCACTTTTCTTCAAAATCTGCCACAATTTGGTCTAGATCCATTTTGCTTACCTACTAATTGGTGATTGGAAATAGCTTTAAATAGCTGGAAATTTCTTTTATATTGGTATTTAATGATTCAGTCTATTTTTGTTTTGAATGGTTCGAAAATTGAAAATATTACTTCTGCCCAGTTACAGGAATACAGTGGTAAAGGGTTTGTCTGGGTTGATGTTGAAGATTCTGTTGATGAGGATTTTGAGTATTTAAAAAATATTTTACCTCTTCATGATCTTGCATGTGATATAGTAACAAGGAAATATTCACGGTCTAAAATAACTGAATTTGATAAACATTTGTTTATGATTGTTCACGAGCCTTTTGAGGAAGGCAAAAAGGTTTCTTTTTTGAGTACTGCTTTTTTTATTGGGGATAAGTTTCTTGTTACTGCACATAAAGAAAGTCTTGTTTCAATTGATTCTGTAAAAAGAAATATTGAACTAAATCCATCTGTTTTCAAAAGAGGTCCTGCATATCTTGTTTACTTGATTATTGACGGGGTCATTGATGAGTATTTCCCTATTCTTGATTCTTTGGATAGAAATCTCAATGAAGTTGAACGTCTGGTTTTTGATAATAAATCCAAGGCAACACTTACAATGATTTTTAACCTAAGGCGTGAAGTTCTTGATTTGAGGAAAAAAGTCATACCTGCTAGGGAAGTGCTTGGAACTCTTTCAAGGTTTGAATCGAATTATATTCCGCATAAATATTCGATTTATTATAGAGATTTGTATGATCATCTAATAAGAATTTCAGAAATGATTGATGCGTATCGTGATCTTCTTACAGGTATACTTGATGTTCATATTTCTATTCAATCGCAGCGCTTGAATGAGGTTATGAAAGTTCTTACTGTGATTGCAACTATAATGATGCCATTAACTCTTATAACTGGTTTTTATGGGATGAACATAATTTTCCCTGATGTGGCTCTGCTTGGCGACAACACTTATTGGTTTGTTTTAATAATGATGTCGGCGGTTGTAATTATTATGCTTTATTATTTCAAAAATAAGAAGTGGATGTAATGCATTATCTTTTTGTAAATTTCAAAACCTATAAAGAAGGAACAGGAAAAAATGCGCTTTCGCTTGCGAAGCTTCTGGCATCATTTCATGATGGTGCAGTTCAAATAATCCCTGTTGTGCAGTCTGTTGATTTGAAGGAAATTTCTTCAGTTGTTCCACTTAACATATTTTCTCAGCATATTGATCCTGTTAATTATGGCTCAAATACAGGCCATGTTTTGCCTGAATCAATAAAAGAAGCAGGTGCTTTTGGTACTGTCCTTAACCATGCTGAAAATAAAAAAGATAATGAATTTATTGGATTGGCTGTTAAAAGAGCACGTGATGTAGGGCTTAAGGTAATGCTTTGTGCCGAATCAATAAATCGTGCAAAACAGCTTGCTGAATTTAATCCTGATTTTATTGCAATTGAGCCTCCTGAACTTATTGGAGGGGATGTGAGTGTAAGTAACGCAAAGCCCGAATTAATTTCGGATTCTGTTTCTGTCCTCAAAAAAATTAACCCTAAAATTATTGTCATTACAGGAGCTGGAATTAAGGGTGCAGTGGATGTTTCAAAAGCGGTTGAATTGGGTACAAAAGGTGTTTTTGTTGCATCAGGGATAGTTTGTGCTGATAATAAAGAGTCCGCTATAAGGGATTTGTTATCGGGTTTTCCAGCACGAGATTCAAGTAAACTTGAACCCTAGATTAAATTACAATATTTTTTATTTCTATTTTTTTATTTCCTGCTTTTTCATATTCTTCAATAGCTTTTTGCAGGACACTATAACCAAGCAATGCGCATTTTATTCTTGTTTGAATTATATTACCAAGTTCTTTGAATAAATCATTACTTGTTATTTTTTTTGTCTGGTTAATTGTTTTTCCTTTTACCATGTCAGTAAGAAGAGATTCTGCTGCAATGCTTATCGCACAGCCATGTCCCTGAAATTTTATGTCTTGTATTGTGTTATTTTTTATTATAAGATAAAATTTCACTTGATCTCCGCAACTTGGATTTCCTCCATCTGCATATATTTCTGGATTCCCAAGTTCCCCTTTATTTGGCGGATTTTTATAAAGGTCAAGTATTATTTCAGAGTATATTTCATTTTTCATTTAGATCCCAAATATTTTTTTTGCTTTTTCAATTCCAATTGCCATTGAGTCTATTTCTTCAATGGTATTATAAATGTAAAAAGAGGCTCTTGCAAGACTTTCTATGTTCATTTCCTGCATTAATGGTTGTGCGCAATGATTTCCTGATCTTATTGCAATTGCATCTTCATCAAGTATTCCTGCAACATCGTGTGCATGAATTCCTTTAATATTAAATGGCAGTATTCCTGTTTTTGGTCCTTTTGGACCGTATGTTTCAATTCCTTTAATTTCTTTTATTCTTTTTTCTGCATAGTTCATGAGTTTTTGTTCATGTGCTTCGATGTTTTCCATTTTAATTTTTTTTAAATAATCAAGTGCTGCATCAAAACCTATTGCTCCTGCAATGTTTGGTGTTCCTGCTTCAAATTTCCATGGTAGTTTATTCCACCTGCTTTGTTTCAGGGTTACTGTTGAAATCATGTCTCCTCCTGTTAGAAAAGGAGGCATTTTTTCAAGTAGTTCGGATTTTCCGTAAAGAACTCCAATTCCTGTAGGACCGAGCATTTTGTGGCCTGAGAATGCAAGTAAATCTGCATTTATTTTTTTAACATTTATTTTTGTGTGCGGAGCAGCCTGTGCAGCATCTACCACAAAATATGCTCCTTGCTCTTTGGCTATTTTACTTATTTTTTCAACTGGGTTTATTGTTCCAAGTATATTTGATGCCATTGTTACAGAAATTATTTTTGTTTTACTGTTAGTTTTTTCTTTTAAATCTTCCATGTCTAGTTTGCCGTTTTTAATGTTTGCAAACCTGATTTTGATTTTCTTTCTTTTTGCAAGCTCTTGCCAGGGAACAATATTTGCATGGTGCTCCATTTTGGTTAATAAAATTTCATCTCCATTTTTGAGCATACTTCCAAGGGAGTATGCTATTGTGTTCATGGCTTCAGTTGTATTATTTGTGAAAATAATTTCTTTGTAGTTTTTCGCATTAATGAATTCTGCTGTTTTTTCGTGTGCATCTTCAAATTTTTCAGTGGCTTTTTGGGAAAGAAAATTAATTCCTCTGTGTACATTGGCATTATATTTTTCGTAATATTTTTTTATTGCATTTATAACTTGTTTTGGTTTTTGTGTTGTTGCAGCATTATCAAGATATTTTATTTTTTTACCGTTATGTTTTTGCAATAGTAATGGAAAATCGGATCTGATTTTTTCAATATTCATAAAGGTTCACACTTTTTTTGTTATGTTTTTTTGAAGTTCTTCTCTTTGATTTTCATTTATCTTGAATACAATGTTTTCCAGGAAACCTGTTATAATCATTTTCTTTGCCTGCTCTTTTGATATCCCTCTGGCTTCAAGATAAAATAATTCATCGTCATTTATTCTTGCAACTGTTGCAGAGTGCGTGGCTTTCACATCATCTGTTTTAATTTCAAGTCCAGGTATCTGGTTGCTGCTTGCATTTTCTCCTAATATCATGCTATGGCATTCAAGTAGGGCATTTGTTTTTGTTCCAGTAGGATTTATTTTTATCATTCCGTCAAACACATTTTTGCTGTTATCCATTAGTGCTGCTTTGAATATTGCGTGGCTGTAGCATCCTTCCCCTCGGTGCACTGAAATATAATTGAGGTCAAAGTGTTCCTTTTCTTTGCCAATCAGTAGCACATAATCGCGAATGCTTGCTCCGTTTCCTTCAAGCACTGAACTGGTTTTTGCTCTTACATAAGTGCCTTCAAACCATGTGTTAATGTTTTCTGCTTCTGAATTTGATTGTAAAATTATTTGTTGGTTTGTTATTCCTTCTCCTGTGTTTTCATTTATTTTCATAATACTTGTTTTTGATTCCTCTTCTAAAAATATTGTTTCATTGAAGCAAAATCCTTTTTTACCTTTTATTTTCTGGGTTATTGTCAAATGATTTTTGCTTTCTATAATGTAAATATTTTTACAAATGCTATTTGTTGGAGGTTCATATTCAATTGTTATTTTTCCTTCGGATTTTGGCCCTATAATAATAACATTGCCTGAACTAAACTCCGAATTTATTTTTGCCTCAAATTGATCTTTTGGTTGTTCTTCAGCCAGCAATATCTGTTTTATTTTTTTCTGGTTTTTTTCAATTGATTCTTCAAAAGAAATGACTTTGACATCTTTTCCTGTCACTTTTATTTTTCCTGTATTTTTTTGTGTTGCATCTGCAAGTATTTTTTCAAGTTTAATTATGCTTGTGTACTTGCTTTTTTTGAGGGGTTTTGCATCAACTATCTTTGCATTGCTTTCCATGTAATTTTGAAGCCAGTTATTTTTTGACTGGGGTTTGGTTATTATATTTAATTTAAACATTTTTTTACCCCACTGAGTTCTCCATTTCCATTTCAATGAGTCTGTTAAGTTCTACTGCAAATTCCATTGGAAGTGTTTTTGTGAATGGTTGTATAAATCCAAGTATTATTAATGTCATGGCTTCTGCTTCGCTAAGTCCTCTTGACGTCAAGTAGAATATTTCGTCGTCCCCTATTTTTCCAACTGTTGCTTCATGTGCTATTGTTGCCGTAGGTTCGTCAATTTCAATTGTAGGGTATGTGTCGCTTCGTGATTTTTTGTCAAGTATAAGTGCATCACAATTTACTGAGCTTTTTACATTTTTACAGCCTTTGAGTACTTTTACCAATCCTCTGTAACTACTTCTTCCTCCGTCTTTGCTTATGCTTTTGCTTGTGATTTTGCTTGTTGTATTTGATGCAAGATGCACTGCCTTTGCTCCCGCATCCTGGTGTTGTCCTTTTCCTGCAAGTGCAATGCTCAAGACTTCTCCTCTTGCTCCTTCTTCCATCAGGTAGAGTGCAGGGTATTTCATTGTTATTTTGCTTCCGAGGTTTCCGTCAACCCATTCTACTTTTGCGTTTTTGTAAATAAATGCTCTTTTTGTTACAAGATTGTAAATGTTATTTGCCCAATTTTGTATTGTCGTGTATCTTACTTGTGAGTTTTCTTTTGCAATTACTTCTACAACTGCTGCGTGAAGTGATTTACTGGAAAAAACAGGTGCGGTACATCCTTCAACGTAATGTACTTGTGCGCCTTCATCAACTATTATCAGGGTTCTTTCAAATTGGCCGAATTTTTCTGCATTTATTCTAAAGTATGCCTGAAGCGGTATGTCAACAACAGTATTTTTTGGAATATATACAAATGACCCGCCGGACCATACTGCGCTATTGAGTGCGGCAAATTTGTTGTCGTTGAATGGAATTATTTTTGAGAAATGTTCTTTTACTAATTCAGGGTATTGTTTGAGGCCTTCATCCATTGAAAGGAACACAACTCCTTTTTTTTCAAGATCTTTTCTTATGTTGTGGTACATTACTTCGCTGTCGTATTGTGCTCCGACTCCTGCAAGCATTTTTCTTTCCGCTTCAGGTATGCCTAGTCTTTCAAATGTTTTTTTTACATCGTCCGGAACATCATCCCAGCTTCTTTTGTTGTCATCATCACTTTTCATGTAGTAGGTTATTTCATCAAAATTTATTTCATTAAGATTAGCACCCCATGAAGGCATTTTCATTTCATTGAATGCCTTAAGTGATTTTAGCCTGAAATCCAGCATCCATTTAGGTTCTTTTTTGAGTTCGGAAATTTTTCTTACGGTTTCTTCATTTATTCCGTTTGGGAATTTTATTTTGTAATTTTTTGTGCTATAATTAAAATCGTATTTTTTGTAATCAACTGTTGCAACTGTTCTTTCCTTTTTCCTGTTCATTAGTCCTGCGCCTCCAGTACTCTTATTCCTTTTTCGGCGAGGATTTCGTTATATCCTTTTTTCTCGAGTTTTTCTGCGAGTTCTATTCCTCCTGATAAAATTATTTTTCCATTGTGCATTATGTGCACTTTGTCTGGTTTTATGTAATTCAATATCCTCTGGTAATGGGTTATTACTATTGCGCCGAATTTTTCGGATTTCATTTTGTTAATTGCTTCTGCAACAATTTTTAATGAATCAATATCAAGTCCAGAATCGGTTTCGTCAAGTATTGCAATTTTTGGTTTTAAGATTGCCATTTGCAGTATTTCTGCTCTTTTTTTTTCTCCGCCTGAAAAATCCACGTTAAGTTCTCTGTCAATAAAGTCTTCAGGTATGTTGAGTTTTGCTGCTTCTTTTTTTAGCCTTTTTCTGAATGTAACAAGGCTTTCAGTATTTAGTGGGTTGTGTGTTTTGTATGCTGCGTGCATGAATTTGCTGAAACTCAATCCTTGAATTTCAAAAGGGTATTGAAATGAAAGGAAAAGCCCGAGTTTTGATCTCTCATCTGGTTTAAGTGCCAGAATATTTTTGTTTTCAAATGTTATTTTTCCTTTAGTTACTTCATATTTCGGGTTTCCCATTATTATGCTTGATAGTGTGCTTTTTCCTGATCCGTTTGGCCCCATTATGGCGTGTATTTCGCCCTGTTTACATGCAAGTGTCAATCCTTTGATTATTTCTTTGTTTTCTGCTTTGGCGTGCAGGTCTGTTATTTTAAGTTCGGCCAATTCAAATCCACTCCTCGTATTTTTTTCAGCATTCTGCCTTTTTCTTGGTATTCATTATGTCGTAAGGTGCATCAAATTCTTTGCATATCACGCAAAGTCCGTCAAAACCTTTATCTGATGTCATTAGGATATCTGACATTTTTTTAATTTTCTTTAAATCGTTTTCATTGAACTTATATGTTCCGCCTCTTTTTTCTTTTAAATATTGGCATATCGCAGCTTCTGTAATCCCGAGCTTCTTAGATATTTCTTTTCGGGAAATTTTTTTATCTGTAACTAGGTATTTTGTCATTTCTCTTCTTACTGCGGGTAATACCTGCCAACTGATTATTTCACATGGAAATGTTAAACTCAAATCAATACCCTCCTATTAACAATTGTTAAATAAGTGTTTTTATAGCTTTTGGTTTAATCTTCCTGCGTCTATTTAAAAGATTTTTGTGCCTTTTTTCAAAGATGAGTAAGCTTAAACAAATTAAATCTTCTTCAAATACAGGTTCTGAGTCAAGTCCTATTTATACAATACTTGCCATTCTTGTTGGTCTTCTTGTTATTGCTATTCTTTATTCTATTTTCTTTAATTCAGGTTCTTCGGTTGATTTTGATGTTCTTGAGCAAGGCGGTCATGTTGAAGGCAATCCTGATGGCTCTGTTCGTATTGTCGAATTTTCTGATTTTCAGTGTCCTGCTTGTGGTGGTGCTTATCCTGTTGTAAAAAGAGTTCTTGCAGAATATCCTGAAAAGGTAAAAATTACTTACCGCCATTTCCCTCTTACAAGCATTCACCCTTATGCGCAGAAAGCCGCTGAGGCATCCGAGTGTGCTGCTGATCAGGGCAAGTTCTGGGAAATGCATGACAAACTTTTTGAAAATCAAACTGCACTTACTTTGCCTGACTTGAAAGCTTATGCGTCAGAAATTGGAATTAATGTTGATGAATTTAATTCTTGCCTTGAAACAGGTGCTCATGCTGCCAATGTTGCTGCAAGTGCATCTTATGCTTTTTCAATTGGCGTGAACTCAACACCGACTTTTTTCATTAATGGTGAAAAATATTCTAATCTTTCCTTTGAACAGTTCAAATCTGTTATTGACAGCAAACAATAATTATTTTTTTTGAGTTTTTCAATTTAACAAACAAATTACATTATATACTTTTATCTATAGTATATTTCAGGTAATTCAGGCTTTTTTGCCTGTTTTTTTGGTTTGTTCTTTGAACGATGCCGTTAAAAAATAAAAAATAATTAAACAAAATATTAGTAAAGTCCAATTAAAATGTTAAGGAGGTTTTTATTGTGGATAATTCAATTTATTTGCCTATAAGTATTTTGCTTTCAACGCTTATACTTTCAGGAACGCTCTTCATTGTAGGGGCACAATTAGAAGGCGGTCTTACAGACCTTTCATCTGCTGTAAGTAGTGTGGAGTTTTCAGTTCCTGCTGGTACTGGTTCAGGGAATCAAGGTGCAATAGCTGCGCCTGATGATTCAGGTGCTGCTCCACAGGATCCGACAGTGGATTTTGAGGCATTGGCAAGTACTGGGTCTGTTGAAGGTTCTGAGGATGCTCCTGTAACTATTGTGGAGTTTTCGGATTTCCAGTGTCCTTTCTGTAGCAGGTTTTATACACAGACTTTGCTCCAGTTGAGAACAGACTATATTGATACAGGAAAAGTAAAGTTGATTTACAGGGACTTCCCTTTGAGCAGTTTGCATCCTGAAGCCCAGCCTGCTGCTGAGGCATCCGAGTGTGCTGCTGATCAGGGTAAGTTCTGGGAATTCCATGATCTGCTTTTCGAGAACCAGGCTGCTTTAAGCACAGTTTCCTATAAGAAATGGGCAGCAGACCTTGGTCTTAACACAGAGGACTTCAATTCTTGTTTTGACACAGGAAAGCACAGAGCTGATGTTCAGGCTGACTTTGCTGCAGGAAGTGCTGCAGGAGTTTCAGGCACACCAACTTTCTTTATTAATGGGCAGAAAGTTGTAGGTGCACAGCCTTACTCAGTATTTCAGCAGATTATAGATGCAGAGCTCGCCCAGTAAGGGGCAGCTCTCAATTTCTTTTTTTTAATTTTTTTTGTTTGAATTAGTTATTTTTTTCCTTGTTTTTCTTTAAGCAAAAGTTCTCCCATTGTTGTTAATGCGATTGCAACTTTGCCGTTTTTTCTTGTAATTTCAACAAGACCGAGTTCTTTAAGTCCGTGGTTTTTTTCGTTGCCGTAAATGTGATAGTTAACAAGGCTTGGCCCCATGCCTGTTTTTTTGCTGAGTATTTCAAGAGATTCTATTGCTTCGGTTTCCCTTAGTTTTTCAATTATCTTCATTTTTTTATCTGAAAGCATATCATAATAAGAGAACTTGAGTACCGGTAAAGGCGTTATTTTATCTCCTGTTACATCAAATGCTTTTATGCCATTTACAAATGCTGCGGCTGTTGCCGCACAAGACATGAGTTTTGATGATGGCCCAAGGTTAATAGCCAATTGTTTTCCTTTTTCTTTTTGCCTTATGTGATTTACTGTTTCAAACATTGCTTCAAGTGTCATGGATTTCAATGGTTCAATTTCAATTGGTATTTTGAATTTTTCAAGTGCTTCTTTTATTTTAGAAATGTCTTTTGTGCGGTCATCTCCTGGGACTAAAATTATTTTTTCAGTTGAAAATTCCCGTATTCCTACAAAAATAGTGTCAATGTCACCTCCTAAAGGAGCTATAATTATGGTCTTCATAGTTAAAATGCAGCTTTTCTAATTATAAAAATAACCATTGCATAATTCAATTTAATTTGAATTCTATAAGCGTAACATTTTTATGTCTTAAACCCTTATTTTCTAGGTGAGTTAGATTGGTCACGGTTAAAATTTACAGTACTCCTTCATGTGTTTACTGTAAAATGGCAAAGGATTTTTTCAAAAAAAATAATGTTTCATTTGTAGATTATAATGTTGCTGAAGATATTGATAAGGCTGAGGAAATGGTTGAAAAAACAGGGCAGCAGGGTGTTCCTGTTATAGATATTGATGGCAAGATAATAATTGGTTTTGATAAGGAGTCTATTGAAGAAGCGCTTGGGTTGTAGATTATTATGGATAAATATGATTTGATTATAATTGGTGCAGGTTCTGCAGGTCTTCCTGCCGCAGTTTATGCGGCAAGATTCAGGTTAAAGACTATTGTAATTGGAGATCTTATTGGAGGTACAATAACCAAAACGCATGTTGTTGAAAACTGGCCGGGCATTGTTGAAATAAGCGGTCTTGATCTTGCTTCAAAACTTGAGGAGCATGTAAGGGCAAATGATGTTGAGATTCTGCCTGAAAAGGTTATTGATGTTACAAAATCTTCTAATGGATTTTCAGTCAAAACAAATTCAAAAGAATTTTTTGCAAAGACTGTTTTGTTTGCAACAGGAACCACAAGAAAGAAACTCGGTGTCCCAGGAGAAAAAGAATTTGAAAATAAGGGCGTGAGTTATTGTGCTGTTTGTGATGCTGCACTTTTCAGAAACAAGGTTGTTGCTGTTGTCGGTGGTTCAGATTCTGCTGCAAAGGAAGCTTTGCTTTTAGCTGAATATGCAAAAAAAGTTTACCTTATCCACAGGCGTGATAAAATAAGACCTGAGCCTATTAATGGTGAAAGAGTAAAAAATAATCTAAAAATTGAGCTTTTGCTTAACCTAAATGTGAAGGAAATTTTTGGCGAAAAACTTGTTAAGGGCGTAAGATTTGTAGAAGGTGGTGAGCTTTTGCTTGACGGTGTTTTCATTGAAATTGGCGCAATTCCAAATTCAGGGCTTGCTGAAAAATTGGGGGAAAAGATTACTGCAGGAAAAGAAACAATGATTGATAAAGACAGCAGGACTAACGTTCCAGGTATTTATGCCGCTGGCGATATTGCGGATAGGCATTTTAAACAGGCTATAACAGGCGCCGCTGAAGGTGTTATTGCGGCATTTTCTGCTTACGAATATATCAACAAGTCAGTTTAATCAATGTAGTGTGATTGGTTTGGATTCACTGTCAATAGAACTTCATAAAAAATTAAAAGGAAAACTTTCCATAACTTCAAAAATACCTGTTTCTTCACAAAAAGACCTTGCTCTTTTGTACACTCCTGGTGTTGCCGAACCATGCAAAGAAATTGCAGCAGATCATTCAAAAGTTTATGATTATACAGGTAAAGGAAACATGGTTGCAGTAATAACCGATGGTTCTGCTGTTCTTGGTCTTGGAAATATAGGGGCTGAGGCATCTTTGCCGGTTATGGAAGGCAAATCTCTTTTAATGAAGGAATTTGCGGGACTTGATTCTTTTCCAATCGCACTAAATACTCAAGATCCTGCTGAAGTAGTAAAAATAATTACTGCAATTTCTCCTGTTTTTGGTGCAATAAATCTTGAGGATATTTCCGCACCTAATTGTTTTGAAATAGAAAATAAACTTGAAAATCTTGGCATTCCTGTAATGCATGATGACCAGCATGGTACGGTTGTTGTTATTCTCGCGGCACTTCTTAATGCACTTAAGGTAGTGAAAAAAGACATTTCTGAAATAAAAGTTGTGATTAACGGAGTTGGTGCTGCAGGTTCCGCAATTTGCAAGCAATTATCCTGCATTGGTTATGATAAAAGAATGTGCACAAGAGTAAAAGAAATTCTTCTTGTTGATTCAAAAGGAATTATTTTTGAAGGTCGCTCAGATCTTTCAGGTTACAAAAATGAACTCGCAAAAATAACCAATCGTTCAAAAATTTCTGGTTATTTGCAAGATGCACTTAAAGAGGCTGATGTGTTTATTGGTTTAAGCAGGGGTAATCTTCTTACTAAAGAAATGGTTCAAAGCATGGGTAAAGATGCAATTGTTTTTGCAATGGCTAATCCCGTTCCTGAAATCATGCCTGATGAGGCGCTTAAGGGCGGTGCCGCAGTTATTGGTACAGGGAGAAGCGATTTCCCAAATCAGATTAATAACGTTCTTGCTTTTCCCGGAATTTTCAGAGGTGCACTTGATGCACGTGCAACAAAAATAACCCCTCAAATGAGGATGGCTGCCGCTTTGGCGCTTTCTGATTGTGTTCCCAATCCAACTAAAGATTTTATTGTGCCTAGTCCGCTTGATAAATCAGTTGCAACTAAAGTTGCTGCAGCAGTAATGGAAACCGCAATTGCCGAAGGAGTAATAAGAGAATGAAATCAATTGCTGTTGTAGGTGCATCAAAAAACACTGAAAAATTCAGTAACAAATGTATAAGGGCGTATTTGAGTATTGGATGGAAAGTTTATCCTGTGAATCCCAGAGAAAATGAAATTGAAGGCCAGAAATGTTTTGCATCGGTAAAAGAAATTCATTCAAAGCCAGATATTGTTTCAGTTTATCTTCCTTCAAATATTACTAGAACAATTATTTCTGATTTTGTTGCTGTTGGAATAAAAGAAATTATTCTCAACCCGGGTGCTGAATCAGATGAACTCATTTCTGAATTAAAAGCAGTTGGAATAAAACCTCTTCTTGTTTGTTCTATTAGACTGCAAGGACTTTTCCCTGGAAATTTTTAAGCTATCAAAAAGTTTATTGAATATACTATTGCTAATCCTGTTGCAAATCCTATAAGGAAATAACCTATTCTTCCTTCTTTTTCTTCGGGTAACATGTCTCTTATGCTTATGTATAGAAGTGCCCCTATGACAAATGAAAATGCCGAATGAAAAATAATTTTGTCCGGTTTCATAAGCTCTGCAAACAAAACTCCAATCATTGGGGATATTGCCAAAAGTAATCCTAGGCCAGGGACTTTTTTGAAATAGTCATCAATATGAGTAAGTGAAATTGATGAAGATACTGTGTGAAGTAAAAATGAAATAAAAAGAGCAAAGCCGAACAGGACGCTTTCTCCTTGGAAAGCAAATACCAATGCAATGCCTTTTACAAAATGGTCTACAAAAAAGCCTATTGCGTGCAGTTCTGCAAGATCTTTCATAAGCTTCTTTTTGTTTTTTATATGCTGATAAATGTATTTTTCTGATATGTGGAAAAAAACAAATCCTAAAAGAAGGAATGGGTAGATGTTTTGCCCTATGAATTTTGCCCCGTCAAAAAATTCAGGCAATAAAGAGATTATTATAATTGTTATGAACATTCCTGCTGAAAAACTGACAATTGCTTCGTGGTATTTTTCAACATGCTTGGAAAGTTCTTCAGAAAAATAATGAATAAAGCTTAATATTCCAGCAAGTATAAAAGGCACTATATTCATGTACTTTTTATTTGGTGTCAAGTGGTTAAAAAGCTTTATTTTGCTATTCAATGGATTTTGAATCCTTTAACAAAACGATTTATTACTGTTGCCTTCACAAGGTATTACAGATTGCTTGGAGGTGACTATTCTATGATTGGCGGTGGTTGTTGCGGTAGAGGTTATTAAACCTCTCCCATTCATTTTTTTCTATAAACCTTTTGGTTCCTTTTATTCTTATGAAATTCCCTGTTGATTGCTCTTTACCTGGTTTTGAGCAAGTTATTTTTGATCAAATTGCTCTTTTTGAGTTTAATAGTTTTCAAGTCGGAGTAAATGCTTTAGATGATGCCTTAAAGATTTCTATTAGAAATCATCTTGAAAAAGCAATTTCTGCAAAATTTAATGTTCCTGTTCAACAGGAATTTCCTGATTTATACCTGCTATTGTATTATGACAGGGGCTTTTTTGAACTACAACCAAAAAGCATTTTTGTTGAAGGCAAGTATAAAAAGTTTTCAAGAGATATTGCGCAGACTTTCCACTATTGTTTCAGGTGTAAAGGTCGCGGATGCAGTTCATGCAATTTCAAAGGCAAGTTAACTGAACAATCAGTTCAGGAGCTTATTGAGCTTGTTTTTTTTGAAGCTTTTAATTCAAATGAATCAAAGTTTCATGGTTGTGGAAGAGAAGATGTCGATGTTCTTATGCTTGGTTCAGGGAGACCGTTTGTTATTGAATTACTTTTTCCAAAAAAAAGAACAGTTAACCTTTCAGAGCTGGAAGAAAAAGTAAATTTGTTACTTAAAGGAAAAATAGAACTTTCAGGGTTGAATTTTGTTGCAAAAGAAAGAGTCGTTGAAATAAAAAATACCTCTTATGATAAAGTTTATTCTGCGTTATGCTCTTATTCAGGAAAACTCAGTCAGAAAAAAGTTGATTCTTTTGTTGGTAAAAAAATAAGTATTGTTCAGAGAACTCCTGAGCGGGTTGAAAAAAGAAGAGTTGATAAAGAAAGGAAAAAATATGCAATAATAAAGAAATGCGTTTTGCTTGAAAATAACACATTCATAATTGAACTTCTGGCATCTCACGGGCTTTATGTTAAGGAATTTATTTCAGGCGATGGGGCAAGAACAAATCCAAGTATTTCTTCTCTTATAGGAGTTAACGCAGTTTGTAATCTGCTTGATGTTATTGAAGTTTGTTTTGAAAATAGTGAAAAAAAGTAGTTTGCGGGAATATTTCCCGCCCTCTATATTTGAATTAAATGTCTATTATTCCTGTTTCTGTAACCCTGTATATTGCTTCTCCATCCGGAAGCGAAGGACTATCAACAAGTTTTGCAACCCTTTTATCTTCCTTGCTTTTCCTTAGATAGATTCTTGTTTTTGATGCATGTGCAACAATATTTCCGCCAACCGGAGCAGTTGGATCACCAAACATTATGTCAGGTCTTTCCATTACTTGGTTTGTTACAAGAACCGCAACATTTTTCATTTCTGCAAGTTTTTGCAAAACTCTCATATGCTGGTTGAGTTTTTGCTGTCTTTCAGCAAGTGTTCCCCTGCCAACAAATTCCGCTCTGAACTGTGCCATGAGCGAATCAACTATAACTAGTTTCACATTTTTTTCCTTAACCATTTTTTCTGCTTTTTCTGCAAGAAGCATTTGATGGTCTGAGTTGTATGCTCTTGCAACAAAAATATTTTTCAATACTACTTCAGGGTCCATTCCATGAGCTTCGGCTATTGCAATTACTCTTTCTGGTCTGAAACTGTTTTCAGAATCAATGTAAAGGCATGATCCTTCCAAGCCTCCATTTTCAAGTGACATTTGTACTGTAACCGCTGTTTGGAAACACCATTGTGTTTTTCCTGATGCGAATTTTCCATAAATTTCGGTTATGCTCTGGGTTTCAATTCCTCCGCCAATCATTTTGTCAACTTCGGTGCTTCCGGTGGTTATTTTTCCCACAAGTTTTCTTTTTTCCGCAAGTTTATCTGCTGATTCAAAACCCATTTCAAGTGCATCTCTTGCTGCCTTGATTGCTTTGTCCGCGGTTCCATCTCCTAAACCTGCTATTTCAGTAAGTTCTTTTGGGGAAGCAACTGCCATGCTTTCTAATGTGCTGTATCCTGCGGCATGTAATTTTTCTGCTGCTGATGGACCCACTCCGGGCAGGTCTTCTATTGTTGTTATTGATTTAGCCATTTTGAATTCCTCCTACATTCTTTGCACATTCTGGGATTTTCTCTGGCAAAGAAATACTCCCCTAGGTGCGAATGTTTCCAATAAGAGTATTGTTCTTTCCTTTATAAATGGTTTTAGGGTAGATTGCCGGTGCGGGAAAACTTTAAATTACCGAATCCCCATTTTTATATATGCCTTTTGGGAAGAAAATACGCAATATTTTTACAATTGGTGGCCGGCTCAGCAACCTGTTCAGGAAAAAGAGGGAACCCGTTAATTTAGGGAAAGCCAAAAATCTTGATGAACTGGAAATCCAGCTTGCCGAACACAATAAAACCATAAAAAAGAGGGATGTTCTTGACGATGGGACTCTTAGGCGTGCCGCCATCAGTATTGCAGAAAAAAACTATCGCGAAGAACTATTTTCCGGAAATCATTCTCGCGTGGTAGGCCAGAAAAAAGTTGTTGATTCCCTTTATCTCAATAAGCCTGTGATTCCGGATGCTGCCCGGCTTACTCCGCCTCAAATAAGAAAAAAGATGAATGATTTAAGGAATGAAATAAAAAGTATAGATGGTGTTTTGAAATCCATGCCTCCAAAGAGGCATAGGGAAGAACTTGTTAAGGAAAGAATAAAACTGTTTGACCTCCTTAGGGCGTATACCCAAATGGGGGCGCAAATTGCGGAAAATACCCGTCGCAGAGAAGGTGCCAAAACCCTCGCACATGTAATTACCCTTGACTTAAAAGAGCGTCCGGTAAGGTCCGTTTCCACAATGTCTACTTTAGAGACGGAATTATTTAGGACAAGAAATGATAAAGTAGAACTGATGGGTCGTATAAGAATCGCCGAATCGAAGGAAGAAAAATTGCGCATGGCAGAGGAATTGAAAATTGTCAGGGGCAAAGAGCATGAACTCCTAATGAAAGTCCAGAGGAGACGCAAATCTAAGTTACATGAACAGGCGGCCTAATCTCCATTTTCCATTTTAAATATCCTTGTGCTCCACCCCAAATGCAGTTCTATACCATTCATGCCTTCTTTTGTGTAGGCTCCCTCAATTCTTATTTTGTCTCCTTCTGCAAACCCTTCAATTTCATCAGCCATTTCATTCCATGCAGTTGCCCTTGTTTCTTCCATTCCTTGGTTTATTATGAAATTTAGTACTTTTCCTTTTCCTCTGTCATTTTCAAATTCCCTTACAGGAAAAACTTTTTTTAGTGTGACTTCAACAACAAGGCCATTCATTCCAGTATCAAGATCGGATAACTCTGTTTTCTTTTTTCCGATTTCAGGTATTTCTGAATTTTCTTCTTTTGCAAACGAACTATTGTAATTGAGATTCAGTTGTGGTTTTTCATTGTATGATGATACTGAACAGTTATTCAGCCTTATACAGTCTCCTGCAATTATGTTCATTTCTGAAAATTTGTCAACATCCTTATGCCATAATGTTGCTCTTATTTCTCCTGTATTGTCCCATAACATTATGCTTTGTAGCTTGCCTTTTTTCCCGTTTTTTTCAAATTGTTTTGGGGCATAGCATGTTTTGAGTCTTGCAATCACATCAATATTGTTCATTCCATCTTTTAATTCTGAAATTTTCATTGTTTCATTAGTGTTTTTTTCCAATTTTACTCCGAGTTCTTTTGCAATCATAAACGTTGCACCAGAATCGGTTAAAAGTCCGGAAAATTTCTCTTTTTTTGCCTCTATAAGTGATTTTACTTCTTCCTGCGCTTTTCCCGATGCCGAGGAAATTAGGGCTATTGCTTCATTCACATCATTTACAACATTCATTTTTTTTCACGCTATAAAAAGGAAAAGAACCTAAAGAATAAAATACCATTCAGTTGAATCCTGTTTTTTTGTCATTTTTGCTAATGGTTAAATTTGTTACGCAATGCAGTTTATTTCATGTTCAAAGAGGTTTTTCCAGGATTGTATGCTTTAATTTCCGAAACAAGCAGTTGTAACATTTATTTGGTAAAAGGGAACAATAATGCGATTTTCGATACTGGATTACAAAAAGATTCTGATAATATTGTAAAATCACTTGCTGAATTGAATCTGAAACCAAGTGACATTGATGTTGTACTTTTTACTCATATGCATGCCGACCACATTGGTGGTTCTGCGTTGTTTGAAAATGCAGAGTTATGGATGTCTGCTTTTGCTGCATCTGTATCGAACTCAAAAAATGTTTCATTTACTTTATCGCATTGGTTTCATGAATCCGTTTTTCCTGAAATAAAAAATATTTATTCTCCTGAACAGGTTTTTTCTTTTGGAAAATTTAATTTTGTTGTTATTGAAACTCCAGGGCATTCAAAAGGCGGTGTTTCATTTTTTGACAAAAAAAATAAAATTCTTATTTCAGGTGATACGCTTTTCAATGGTTCTATAGGCAGGTATGATCTTCCTTCTTCAAGTAAAATCGAGCTTTACAATAGCCTGCTCCGTTTGTCAGAGCTTGAATTTGATTTGCTTTTGCCCGGGCATGGTTCAATAAGAGCTGAGAAGCAAAAAGAAAATTTAGATTTGGCAATTAATTTGTTTAAATAAATTTGAAAATTTATAACCCTATAAACTTCCCCTGTCCTATAAATATCTTTCTTTTCCAGATAACCTTTTTATAGCCTTTGAGTTCTTATAAGTTAACATGGCAAAGGATCATTTCGGGAAGGTTTACAAGAGAATTCTCAAAGGCATTGAGCAGGATAACGGTCTTACATTTACTGTAATAGACCCGCCTAATCAGGAGCCGGTTACTGCAGGTAAAATTGCGAAAATTGCCGAGGAAGTCGGTGTTGATTGCATTGCTGTTGGCGGTTCTGTCGGCGCACAAGGAGAATTACTGGATTCAACTATTCTGCAGATAAAGGACAATTGTTCCTTGCCTGTTATTTTGTTTCCTGGAAACATTGCTTCAATGTCAAAGCATGCTGATGCAATTTATTTCATGTCCATGCTAAATAGTTTAGAACCTTATTACATTAGTGGTGCACAAATAGCTGCTTCAGCGCCACTGAAAAGAACAGGTC
This sequence comes from Candidatus Diapherotrites archaeon CG11_big_fil_rev_8_21_14_0_20_37_9, assembly GCA_002762975.1. GTDB lineage: Archaea > Iainarchaeota > Iainarchaeia > Iainarchaeales > Iainarchaeaceae > PCWY01. The sequence goes on from PCWY01000041.1 coordinate 27,726, forward strand.
TTGAGGTTATTCCTACATCCTACATTGTTGTTGAACCGGGCAGGGCAGTTGGCTGGGTTGGCCGCGCACAATTAATCCCAAGAGAATTACCTTACCTTGCTGGCATTACTGCTCTTGCAGGCC
>PCWY01000041.1:27889-36308 GCA_002762975.1 Candidatus Diapherotrites archaeon CG11_big_fil_rev_8_21_14_0_20_37_9
GGCGCTCCTGAACCTGCTCCTGTGGAAATGATTTCTTATACAAAAAAACTCATTGATATTCCTCTTGTTGTTGCAGGCGGTGTTAGAGATGAGAAGTACGCTTACAATTGCATAAAAGCAGGTGCAGATATTGTTCATGTCGGAACAGCAATTGAAAATCAATTTTCTGATTTTTCCAAAGCAAAATCAGTTATGGAAAGAATAGTGAAGGCAGTTAAAAAAGCAGGTAAGGAAAAATCAGTTTGATTTTTCTTTTGCATTAAATTTTTTCACAAGTTCTTCAATACAATCAAGCGAATTTTTCTTTGCTGTCCAACCTATTTTTTCAAGTTTTTTTGTTGAGTAAAATCTGTCCCTTTGCATTCTTTCAAGGTATGCCGGCTTTAGGATGGGATTGAAATTAAGAACCAGATTTAAAATTGTGATTATTTTTCCCAATAAAAGGGGTATTTTTTTTGTCGGTCCTTTCATATCAAGTGTTTTACGTATAATGTTCACAGCATCAATGAGCTTTGGCGTATTTTTTTCCGCAACAATGAACGTTTCTCCGAGAGTATCTTCATTGTTTATACAGAAAATTATTGCATCAACCATGTCGCTTAGGCACAGCATCTGCCAGTTGTTTTGCCCGCTACCAATGAGTGGAAAGTTTTTTTTCACAGTCCTTGTTATTTCGCGCCAGTATTTGTTTTCCCCTACAATTAATGCTGGCCTTAATACAGTAACGTGGAAAATTTCCTGGTATGAAAGAACTTTTTTTTCGGCATCAAGTTTACTTTTTTCATATTCTGTTCCAGGTGCTAGTGGTGATTCTTCGGTTTTAATTCCTTTTGCAGAACCGTAAACTCCGATGCTGCTTAAATAAATGAGTTGTTGAACTTGATTTGTTGCACATGCTTCAAGCACATTTTCGGTTCCCTTTACATTTACTTCGTAAAGTTCCTTGGCGCCTTCCTCAAGAATTGCAACACAATGTATTACAATTTCCGCGCCTTTAATTGCCTGTTTGACCTGATCTGGATTAAGCACATTGCACTTGTTTTTTGGGCATTCTATTACTTCATATTTTTTTGCCTTAAGCTCCCTTACAAGAGCTTTGCCCACCATTCCATTGCTTCCAGTTACAGCTACTTTCATTTAATCTACCTTTTCTGCATAAATAAAAAAGTCCTTTCCGAGTTTTTTGGTTGAAATAATTTTTACTATTATTTTACGTTTCAAGTTGAATGCAGGAAGTCCTTTTCCAATTCTTTTATTACTAATAATTAAACACAACCTGTTAAAGAGCATTTTGCTCAGCAGAGTCGTTGCAAGCCGATTTCCTGGTTCTATAAGAACGGAGTTAACTCCGATTAGATATATTCTGCTTAATGCATCCTTAATATCTATTCGTTTCCCTTCTTTTTTTGCAAAAAGAACCTCTGCTTTTTTTGCAAGAGTATTGACTTTTTTCAGTGGTGCGTCTTCAGTGCACACTATTATTGTGCGGCCTTTTTGAGAAAATATTTTTGATTTAACTGGAGTAGATGCTCTTGAATCAAACACAATTCTTATCGGGTTTTTTCTTGTGTTGTTTCGAACATTCAGTCTTGGATTGTCTTTTTTTATTGTATTTACTCCGACAATTATTGCATCGTTTTCTTTCCTGAGCTTTTGAGTGAATTCAAATGCTTGTTTTCCAGTTATTTTTTTCTTTTTTCCGTTGCCGTAACTTATTTTTCCATCTGTGCTTATTGCCATTTTGATTGTAATGAAAGGCATTTTCTGTTCTTTGCTTTTTAAATAAAATTCATTCATTTTTGTCGCTTCTTTTTTGAGCAAACCATAATTGATAATGATTCCGTTTTCTTTGAGTTTTTTTATTCCATCTCCTGAAACAGGATTTGGGTCTTTTGTTGCAATAAAAATTTCTTTTATTCCTGCTTTTATTATGGCATCCGTGCAAGGCCCTTGTTTTCCAAAATGATCGCATGGTTCTAAAGTCACGTACATTTTTGCGCCGCTTGTTTCTGTTTTTGAATTTGTAATGGCATTTGTTTCTGCATGCTTTCCGCCAAATTCTCTATGGTATCCTTTTGCAATTATTTTTCCGTCTTTTGCTATTATGCATCCTACTATTGGATTAGGTGATACGTTTCCCTTGCCTTTTTTGGCTTCATTTATTGCAATGCGCATTAATTCAGAATCATTCAATTAAACACCTGCAAAAATTAATCCTGGGAAAAGTAATGCAATTATTGTTCCTGCAAAAATGAACGGTCCAAACCTTGGAAGATTTCTATACACAAGCAATTCTTTAATTCCTGCTTTTGTTATTTTTTCTATGCTTTTTTTTTCAATGACTTTTTTGAATTCCCCAAAAATTTTTCTTTCTTTTTCCTGCATCATATCATAAGCGATTATTTCGTCTTCTTCCATTTCTTTTAGTTTAATTTTTTTCAGGAAAAATTCTTTTCTTATTCCTTTTTCAAGCGCCATGAAAACAAGTGCAAATCCCACTGGCAGAGCAAAAATTGAAATGTATCCTTCTCCGATTATCCTGTAAGAATTCAATAAAATAAAATATGCTGCAATAATAACTCCTGCAAAAATTGCGTTTATTATTCCGTCTTTATTGTATTCTAAATCAATTCCTTTTCTTGCGTATTTTATTGTGTAAAAAGCGCCGTAAAAAACTGTTGCAGTAAGTGCTGAAAATATTATTACATTAACTGCAAAAAATTCTTGCATGTAAAAAGGCATTGTCATGGTGATTCCGGCAAAAAGTTTCACGTCTCCTCCGCCGAATTTTCCTGTAATGTAAAGCACATACCCTATTGCAAAAATTGCTCCGCCGAGTAAAATGCCTGTGAATTCTCCTTCAATGAGGTTGATTATTATTCCGAATGCTATTAACGGGTAAGTGATTTTGTCATAAATGTAACCTGTTTTGATGTCAGTATATGTTGCAATTGCTGTTGCAATAAGGGTTGCCGCAATTCTTAAAAAAATCAGTTCCATTCATTCCACTTCGTTTTTGTATTATTAATTTCATTTTTTTTATTTTCAGATTTACTTTAATCTGGATTTTATTTTAACCTAAATTTTACCTCAGCTTGAATTTTTTCTTTTTTGCAAACATTTTCTGGAGCTTCTGCATATCCATGCCTTTTCCTTCTTCCATTTTTTTAGTATCTATTGAACCTATTTTTTTGAAAACTTTTTTCATTTTTTTAAAATTTTTGAGCAACTCCCTTATCTCTTCTTGTGTTGTGCCTGATCCTTTTGCTATCCTAGCGATTCTGCTTTTATTCATTATTTCCGGATCTTCCCTTTCTCTTTCGGTCATTGAATCTATTATGTATCCGAATTTGTTCAGTTTGTCTTCGCCCATTTCTGCCATTTCTTTTGGCACTTGTTGGCCTAAACCCATGAGGTCCATTACTTTTGAAAGCGGTCCCATTTTTCTTGTGGCTTTCATTTGATTATAAAATGTTTTTAATGTAAATTCTCCTTTTAATAATTCTTCGGCATCAATTGATTCTTCTTCCTGTATTTCTTTTGCTTTTTCAAGAAGCGTTTCAAGGTCACCATAACCCATTATTCTGCTTAGGTATCTTGTTGCATCAAATTCCTGGAGATCATCCATTTTTTCTCCAGAGCCAATAAAGTAAACTTTAGCGCCTGTGGTGTTGCATGCGGCAAGTGCTCCGCCTCCTTTTGCTGATCCGTCCATTCTTGTAATTATTACTCCGTTCACTCCAACTGATTTGTGGAATGCTTCTGATTGTTTTTTTGCAACCTGTCCTACATCAGCACCAATCACAAGCCATTTTTCATTTGCGTTAAATATTGCGTTAATTTCCCTGATTTCTTTTGTGAGTTCTTCATCAAGTCCGCTTCTTCCTGCAGTATCGCAGATAATTAAATCATAATCATTGAATTCTTTGAGTCCTTCTTTTACAACTTTTGCTGCATTTTTTTCTTTTTCATTTCCATAAAAAGCGGCTTTTACATTTCCTGCTACTGTTCTTAACTGCTGTACTGCCGCAGGCCTGTAAGTGTCTGCCGCGATTATGCCGACTTTCTGGCTTCTTTTCATATACCATTTTGCCAGCTTTCCGGCAGTTGTTGTTTTTCCTGCACCAAATAATCCTACAAGCAGTATTTTTATCGGTTTTTCAGGTGCCTTTGATTTCCCGCCCAGAATTTCGGCAAGTTTGTCATGCGTAACCTTGATTACGTGTTCTTTGCGGTTTATTCCTTGGGGTAATTCTTCAAAGGCAGCAGCCTCTATCTCTTTGCTGAGCCTTAAAACAAGCGAAATTTCGACGTCTGATGCTATTAATGCTCTCTGTAGCTCCTTTATGGCGGCTTTGACTGTTTCCCTGTCTAGGGCAGTGCTGTTTTTGAGCTTTTCAATAGCTTTCCTTAAATTGTCCCCAAAACCCATTCTTATCCTAATAATTCTTCATCTAAATAATTAAAAACTAGAATAATTGTCTCTTACCTGGCTTTTTGGCTTTTGCTATTAATTCGGCGAAATATTATGCTGGTGGTTTAAAATCTGCTGTTGTTATTGAGCCAACTTGTAATTTCTCCGCTTCAAATTTGAATGAATCTTCATTAAGTGGCTGATTATTTGATTTTTCATATACAAGTGCCCCTTCGGCAGTGTAGCATTCTTTTGCAACCTTATTCTCCGCAGCATCTTTTCCGAACAGTGCTTTGAAATCAGTGATTATGCTGAAACATGTGCTTTGCTTTCCTGCGTGTGTTTCGCTTCCTGTTTTTGTTACTGTTATGTGTTTCGATTCAGGATTTACCTTTCCTTCGTATGATTTGGGAATTGCTTCGCCCTGTGCACTGCAATCCCATTTGCTTTCTTCATCAAAAGTAACTGCGCACACATACCTGTTGACTTTTGTGCCTTCCGCTACTTCATAAACTGCATTTGCATAAGCATCCTGCGCCAGCATTTACATCCGAATTTGTATCTTGATTGTTATTGGTGTCAGGTGCCCCCTGGATTTGGTGTTATGCATCCTGAAATTATTAAAATTGCTAAAATAAAAATAATTGTTTTTGCAAAGAAATTTCCATTAACTATAGAAAAATACTATTGTTCAATTATTTATTCTTTTCTTATTTGAAAATTTTTTTAAAAAAAGTTAGATTAAAAGGGGAATCCCCTTTCATCCAAAAAAATTATGCTTTAGCCACTACTGCTACTAATGCGGCTGCTTTTTCTTCATCTGTTTTCTTTTTTGTTCTGAAATTAGCGTATGGCCTGTATTTTGTTTTAGTCCATGCTTCAGGCTGCTTTTTTCTCATTTTGAATTCCTGAGTTAAAAGTTCCTGTCTAAGCTCTTCGCTTGCTTCCAATCCTAATTCTTCAAAAAGTGTAGGCATATTACTGCACCTCCAATTGCTCACCAAGTATATGCGTTTGCACGCAAGAAACAAATGCTGTTATTAATCTGAGAAACAGACATTCGCGGGGGTGTTCCCTACATATAGCTGCTTAAGTACTATATAAAGCAAACCATCCCCGTTAATGTTATGTAGAATTGGGTTTATAGTTTTTCAAGTGTGCCTTTTTTGCCAGTGGAAACCTGTTTCTGTCCCCTGAATTCTGAGCACCAGCCGTTGAGGATTTTTATTTTGTCGCCCTCATTGACATCTTCAGTCTGCTCATTCCAGAGACTAACCTGTATTTCGCCTGTGCTGTCTTTTCCTGCACAGCTGCATACTGTTCCTGAGCCACCATCGTTGGCCCATTTTCTGACTTCGCCTTTTGAAACTATTTCCAATTCTATTTCAGGCACTGCTGCCCTTGCTTGTAGTTCTTTTACCTTCATAATATCACTTTACAAATCGAATCTCCAAATGCTTTTAAATCAATGCCGCAACCGTTTCGACGGTTGGGTGCGACGGTTATCCCGTTTCGCAACGGGATAAGCCATATTGGACGTATTTATGCTGATAGTCCTGCTCGGTTGGATGCGTGGACTAATCTTCGCTTTTTTGAGAGGCTCTATAGGCCTTATTTCAAAACCTTTATTTTTGTTGAAATATTGCTTTTTAGTATTTAACTGTTGTTTTCATATTATTCTTTCAATTATAAGCTCAGGAGTGAACTCCTTCAAATCCTTATATTCCTGCCCGACTCCCACAAACAGGATTGGTTTTTTCAAAGTATAAAGGAGTGAAATTGCTGTTCCTCCTTTTGCGTCTGCGTCAATTTTTGTTAAAACAAATCCATCAATGCCTATTGCTTCATTGAATTCTTTTGCTTGTTGAAGCAAAGCTTGTCCTGTGTATGCTTCCCCTACATAAATCTTGATGTCAGGTTTCACAATTCTGTTTATTTTCTCAAGTTCTTTCATAAGATTTTTGTTTGTGTCCTGTCTTCCTGCAGTATCAATAAGAACAACATCAAGGTTTTTTGCTTCTGCTGCCTTTACCGCATCAAATGCAACTGCAGCAGGATCTGATCCATAATTGTGCTTCACAATCTTTATCCCAAGGCGGTCAGCATGCACTTGCAATTGGTCTATTGCTGCAGCCCTGAATGTATCTCCTGCTGCAAGAATAACATGCTTTTTGTTTTTCAAAAAATAATTTGCTATTTTTGCGATGGTTGTTGTTTTGCCTGCTCCGTTCGGTCCCAAAAACATTATTACAAGCGGTTTTTTTTTCATTGAAAGCAAATCAATTTTTTCTGTTTCCATTATTTTTTCAAGTGCATTTCTTATTTCATTTTTCAGAAATTCAGTTATGTCTTTGCCTGAAGAAATTTCTTTTCCAACAAGTTGGCTTTTCAACTGATTTACAATTGCCTCTGATGTTTCCTGTTCAACATCGCTTTCAAGCAAACTAAATTCAAGTTCATCAAAGAAATCTTCAGTGTCCTTTTCGCTTATTGTTATTTTTCCTTTTACAAACCCGAATAATTTTTCCTTTAAACCAACTTTTGCTTTAAGTTCTCTTGCTTCAGGTTTTTTCAGTTCTTTTATTTCATGAATTTCTTTTTCAGGAATAACCTCTTTATGTTCTTCAATAATCTCAATTTTTTGCTCTGGAATAATTTCTTCAACTTCTTCTTGTTCTCCAAGTTCCTCTTCTGTTATTGGTTTTTCTTCAGTAAAATCTTTGATTTTTTCTTGTTCTTCAATTGGTTCTGGAATTTTCTTTTTTATTTCAGGTTCTTTTTCTGCAATTATTTTTTCTTTGTGTTCTGCAATTAGTGGTTTTTGCGGTGCCATTTCATTTTTTTTGGTTTCGCTTTTTTCAATTGGTTTTTTTTCTTGCTGTACGCTGAGAATTTGTTTTTCCTGAGGTTTTATTATTTCCTGCTCTTGTTTTGCAGGAACCTGTTCCTTTTCAGGTTCTTTTTTTGCCTCTAATTTTTCCTTTACTTTGTCAGTAAAGTCGTTTATTTTCTTTTTTAGAAATTCAAACATAAAATTAATTCTTTCTTGCCTGCTGTTGCATATGTCTTCTTCCAGCTTCTAATATACTATTTAATTGATTAATTCGGGATAGGGTTTTTTGCTGTTCTTCGCCTATTGCATTGAGGCTTTTATCCATGTTTGCAAGTTTATTGTCAATAAGTTTTTGTAGTTCTTTTCCGCTTTTCGCATTGAATACATTTCCCGCTATTGCGGCAATTGCTTTTGAGCTGTCTTCTATTTTTGCTTCAAGGTATACTCCTGCGCCTATGTTTACAAGTATCTTGTCGCCTTCCTTGTTTTTTTCAATTTCTTTAAGTGTATCTTTTGCGCCGATTAATTCGGATTTGTAATTCTGGAATGCATTTATTCTGCTGTTTATGTCCTCAAGTTTCCTTTCTTCTTGGGTAAGGAGCTGCATTAATTGTGGTCCTGTTAGTGTTGCTTTTTTTTCATCGGTCATTGGTAATCACTCTGTTTTTTTCACTTCGGTTATTTTTATTTTGTTTCTCTTTACCTTATGTTTTGAACCTATTGCAGAGAGTGTTTTTTCCATTGCATATTTTTCATTCACTGCAGTAATTTGCTTTTCAAATTTTTTGTCCTCTTTTTTTTCATTGTATGTTCCTGTTACTGTAAATTTTTTTCCATCCATTTTCATTCACCTCTTAATCCTTGATCAATTTTTGAAAGCTCAATTCCTGATGTCAGTTGTCCTGCAATAACCCCTTTGCTGTTTGCAATCACGCTGTTTGCGACAAACAGGTCGCCGTAATTTGCGGTTGTTGCCTCTCCGTTTACTCCGAAAATTTTTTCGAGCCTTGAGAAGTTTTCTTCGCTTATATTGGGGTGTGCGATAAACCCTTTATTTGTTACTGTTATGGCTGCTCCTGGAAGATCGCTTCCTGCAATTTTCATTTGTATAAATTTTACCTTAAAAAAGCCTTCAATTGCCTTTACTTCTTCTTTTGAGAGCAATGTACTTG
>PCWY01000048.1:0-807 GCA_002762975.1 Candidatus Diapherotrites archaeon CG11_big_fil_rev_8_21_14_0_20_37_9
AAATTAAAAGATGTGGCTTTAACCGATCATGGAAGATATCATCCCGGAATGAAGCTGGATGAGTTTTTTAAGTTTAGAGATAGTGTAAAAGATGTTAAGTTTAAAATTGGTGTTGAAATAGATAATGATCCTGAAACCTCAAAAGCTGATTACAAGTGGATGGAGAAAAATTATAATAAATTAGATTTTGTATTAGGCTCTGTGCATTTTATTGATGATTGGCCTTATGATCATCCTGCTCATAAAGAAAAGTTTAATGAATGGGACATTGATGAATTATATGGCAGGTATTTTGCTGAAATGAAAAATCTAATTAACAAAGGATTTCTGGATGGGCTTGCTCATTTCGATTTGATTAAAATATTTGGTCACAGACAAAAAAAAGAAATTGAGTACTATGTAAAGGATGTACTAAAGCTTATTAAAGAAAAAGGGCTAACGGTAGAAATGAGTACTGCTGGCTGGAGAAAACCTGTTAATGAACAATACCCTCAGGAAAAAATTATAGAAATGATAAAACAAATGGATATTCCAATTACTACTGCATCTGATGCACATACAGCAAAAGATGTTGGATATGGATATGATAGGCTGTATGAAATGTTAAAAAAATATGGCTTTAATCAGGTTGCAGTATTTGACAATCATAAAATGACATTACTTCCTATATGAGTAATTTGGAACTTAAAAATATAATAGATTGTTCTTTAGTATCATCTGCACAGGTTAACAGTAAAATCAATGACTTGTATTTTCAGGGATTTAAGCAGGTGGTATTAAAAAATGTGTTGGATAAAAAGGGTTTAT
>PCWY01000048.1:820-9149 GCA_002762975.1 Candidatus Diapherotrites archaeon CG11_big_fil_rev_8_21_14_0_20_37_9
GGACTCTCAGAGGCAATATGAGGGCTAAAACAGCCCTTCGCGTATTTCTTTTGTAAATTTTAGGGTGTTTGTTTTGCCAAGGCGGTCCTTCTCAATAACCCCCCTGTCAATAAGCTTCTGAACGACCCTGTGGCTCTTAACTTTGGTCATACCCGGAAGCCTTGTAACCTCCGCCTGAATTATTTTGCCATCGTTTTCAATTAACAAATTAACAAGCTTTTTTTCGTCCTCATTCAAAAAAGCAAGAATCATTTCAGTATTCTTTTTCAACGAATTCTGCTTTGAATCAAGTTTTTCACTCATCAAATAATAGGTACCTGCACCAACAAGCAATGCTAAAGAAAGCATTAATGGTAATGCTGTTTGCAGAAAATCAAGTTCTTGCTCATGAGGACAACCCTGAGTTAATGAGCATTCTTCTGTGTGTCCAGTAAGCCCTAGGAAAGGAAAAACGTTAAATGAGAGAACAAGGAAAGCCACAATTATGATTATTCCAAGAATTACTGTTTTGTCTCTTTTTTGAAACATGATAAAATTATAGAACCAATAGAAATTTAACTGTGAGTTATGCGATTTTGATGGTTTCATGAAATTATATGTATGGTTTCAGCACAATATACTTCAAGGAAATCATTTTTTGAGGTGATAAAAATTTTGAAAAACACAGAAACCGCCATTGTGATTGCACTTTCTTTTTTGGTGCTGGGAACAATGGCATTCAACATATTTCTCCACGGGGAAATAAGCAAGGATGTTGCACAGCAGGAAGTGCAGATACAGTATTTAAGCAGCAATCCTGCAAATGTAACACAAGCCGCTGCTACGGCAGGTACGCCACAGGCGTCTTCAGTTATTTCTTTTGAAGAGTTCCTGCCAAAAGGAACCCCAAGGGTTTACGGCGACCAATTAGGAGTCAGTTTTGACAAGCCAGTTGAAAGCCTTCAGATTCTAAGTGCGCTTGACGGCGATCTATATGAAAACGGGGTAATAAAATTCGCGGACCTCTCAGAACAGGAACAGCAGGATTACATCAAAATAGGAATGAGCATTTCATGCGAGTATTGCTGCGGAGCAAAATACATTACCGCACCTAATGGGCAACCTGCATGCGGATGCGCACACTCAGCCGCAATGAGAGGACTTGCAAAATATCTTGTAAAGTACCATAGAGGAGAATTCACAAATGATGAAATACTCCAGGAACTAACCCTGTGGAAAACAATGTTTTTCCCGAAACAGATGTACCAAAAAGCAATTGAATTCCAATCGGCTGGAACAACAGGAATTCCAAAAGCACTTGATCAGGTGCCTGACATGGTAGGGGGTTGTTAAAAATGGCAGAAAAAGAAAAATACAAACCGCAGGAAAAAGAAGAAAACACAAGAAAAAATGAAGAAACAGTAAACCTGAACATAAATACTGTGTTTACCCTTTTTTTGGGGGCAATGTTCATAATGGCCGCATTCCAGACAATGCAACTAAGCGAACTCAAACAGGATGTTCTGGCGCAAAAAAATGCAGTAGAGGAACTGAAAACAGTTTCCTTTTCTGCACCAACAGCATCCGCACCAGCACAGACAACACAAACTATCCCTGATAGTTTGACAAACGTTCCCGATATGGTTGGGGGATGCTAAAATGGATAAAGGCACAGTGCAAGTGGAAGCGAACCAAGTCCCGATACAATCGGGACTCTCGCTCCCAACCGGCGAAAGCATTGCGGGAGGCGCATCAACAGCCTCCGGCGCCCTCAGTTTTTTGGGCGGATGGCAGGTATGCCACAACATATGCCTTGGATTAATAGCATTGCTTGCGCTTATTGGGGTAAGCGTTGAGGGAATGCCTCTTGAATTCCTGCAGGCATACGCCGTGCCACTGTGGAGTATTGCATTAGTTTTGCTTGGGTTTACAGGTTACATGTATGCAAAACATAAATGTGTTTCAAAAAACCTTCTGGCAGGAAATACTGGATTGATAATTGCTGCAACCCCATTCAAGGAAATAGAACCGTTCCAGATAGTGTTCTGGATAATCGGTTTTGGCATTTTGGGAGTTGCAATAATAAATCATTTTGCAGAAAAAAAGGAAAACAAAAAGCAGGGAAATAAAACTGAAGAAAAAATAAACAAAAAACAAGAGGATGAAATGGAGGTAAAAGAATGTTGTCGTACACAAACGCAGTAATAGCATTAATAGTAATAGCCGGAATAGCACTTCTCGGAAGTGCAATATTAACCCTTGGGGAAACCCCTGAAAAAATTGAACTGCAAAAACCTGCTCTTCAAAACACGCCGGAGAATTTCCAGCAATTTGCTTCGGCAGAACTTGAGGATAAGTGTGCGGTTCCACCGGGACAGGATCCTGAAAAATGGAAAGAACATTTGGGGCATCATCCTGATCTTTACGCCGAGTGTTTATAACAAATGGTGGAGGAATTTGAATGGATAAAAATGGAATAAACAATTTAATCATGTACGGCGTTATTGGAGTTGCCCTTGTATTCGGACTTTTTATAGCCCTGAGCATAAGCAATCAACCCCAGGAAACCGTCACAACAAAAGCAGAAATCGGGGCCAGCGCCCCAAACTTTTCCCTTAAAACACTTGATGGGAAAACAATAAATCTGTCCGAATATAAGGGGAAAAATGTGGTTCTGTTCTTTAATGAGGGGAGCATGTGCTATCCTTCATGCTGGAACCAGATAAAAGAACTCGCCATGGATGAGAGGTTCAACAACAGCGAAACCGTTTCATTCTCGGTTGTGGTTGATGAAATGAAAAACTGGAGAAAAATTACACAACAATTTCCAGAATTTTCTGCGTCAAAACTCATTTTTGACATTACGGGAGAAACATCAAAAAATTATGGCGCTCTTGACATGCCATCATCAATGCACGGCGGAATGATGCCGGGCCACACATATTACATCATAGACAAGGAAGGAACGCTCAGATTTGTGTATGATGACCCGATGATGGGCATAAGAAATGACCTTATATCGGGAGAAATAGCAAAACTAAATTGAAGGAATTGGCAGCATGGTTGAATTTTTGGTTGGGGCATCACTGATAACCGCTTTTGTCGCGGGCGTTGCGGCATTGTTCGCACCCTGCTGCATCACAGTCCTTCTTCCGGCGTACCTTGGTTCAGTATTCAGGCAGCGCGCAACAATATTCCTGATGACATTCATTTTTTTCCTCGGAGTATTAACAGTTTTCCTTCCTCTCGGCCTCGGGATAGCGGCACTTGGAGAATTTTTCACACAATTCCATAACACGATTTTTATCCTTGGGGGTTTTCTTCTTGCAGGTCTTGGGACAATCATACTTTTAGGTCTCCATGTGTCACTGCCATTTTCCATACATGCAAAATCAGAAATCACAGGAGTAAGTTCCGTTTATGTTCTTGGGATTTTTTCTGGGTTCGCAACCATGTGCTGTGCACCGGTTCTTGCTGGGGTTCTTGCGCTTGCTGTTCTTCCCGGCTCGATGTTTTTGGGCGGGCTTTATTCAGTAACTTATGTAATCGGCATGGTGGCACCTCTTTTCATAATAGCATACTTTGTTGACAAATCAGATGCAGTAAGGAAAATGCAGAAAATGAACAAAATAATCAACTACAATGTTTTGTGGAAAAAAGTTAACATACGCGCATCGGAACTGCTCGCAGGAATAATGTTCATCGGAATGGGTTTATTCACAATATACCTAACTTATACTGGTCAGCTTCAACAGATGTCCGCATCAAAAGTTGAAACCAACATTTTCATGGCAGGAATAAACGAAATGCTTCAAACAAACTTTTCGTGGGTGCCTGATTATGCGGTAATACTGACGGTGCTAATCCTACTTATACTGCTTGGGTATAGCGCATGGAAAAAAACAAATGCAAGGTAAAACGCCTCTTTGTCTACAAGAATACCCCATGCTCATTTTTAACAATTGCGGACTGAAACTATAAATATGGATTCCTTAGATTTTCATAAAGAATTTCTCTCTAAAAGAGCGAAAAAAATAACTAAGGAAATACTTGAAAAAAGTTCGGAAAAAGCCAAACAAGATAAATCATTTTCAGAAAAACTTGCCAGAGGAAAACTGAAAATTATTATTTTAGCGGATAATAAAGAGGAAGGCGTACCGGGTGAATTTACCATTAACCTAAGGGGAAAAATTCAGGAACTGGGTTTTCCTTGCGCACTCGGCAGCGAATATTACAATCAGATGGAAGATTGTTTTGATGAAGACATTGAAACCGAAATTGGATTAAATAATGTTATCATTCTGCTCAATGGAAGAAATCCAGTATTAGTAGGAGAATCAAAAATGACTCGACTTATTGAAAATTGGAAAAATAAAACTTTATTTTTCTTTCAGTACGAAACAGAAGAAGAATTGAAAGCAAGAGCAGTAAACAAAGAGTTTCCAATAGATTTCAAATACCCGATACCTTATACAAACTTGGCTGATTTGGAAGCAAAAACACTATTCGGAGTATTGCATTGGCATTATTATAAATATCGCCACAGAGATAAAATATATGTAGAATGCAAAGAAAACATAGGTAACAAGGATGAACAACAAATTTAAATATTCAGAAAACCCAATAAATAACATGGCTTCCAATGGTACTTTTGAAGAATTGTTCCTTAATCTGGATAGCCTTCAGATAATGTATTTTTTGGCCGAAAAAAATCCTAATTTAGCAATTAATTTTATTGCAAAAAACACAAGAATAAACGAAGAAACTGTCACTTCATTAATAACCCAAATGATTGCAAAACAGCTTGTTACATACAACGAAGAAAAAAAAGGATACACTTTGACTAGAGTTGGATTGGCAAGCCTTTACAATTTCCACAAAGGCTATGTAGAAAACGAGCAAAATTAAACTACAGCTGGTCATAAGCCCGACCGTGATTTTGGTTTTACTCCACACACACCCCAACAGAGACAGTACGAATACCATGCCTCGAAGATGAGAAGTTTCCCTTTGTACCAAAGGTGAACAAAACGTAGGCTAGTAAGTGGCTTGTCCCAAAAATGGGAGAATCAGGATTTCTAAAACAAGTGATGACATAACCTTTTGAGTCATAATAAAATCAAGAAAGTCTTGCACATTATATAACCGCCTTTTCCGATATGCGGGGGTCACAGGTGCCTGGGTGTTTTTTACACCATGATTCGCAGGCTTCAGCAGTTTTTCTGTCAGTGTACTTCAGATTGCATATTCCGCATTGGAAAAATATTTTGCCTTTCAAGGTTATTTCAGTTACCATTGGAAAAACCATTTTATCCGAACGTGAGGATTTTGTCGGATTCCTCGACCATTTTCAGCAAATCCTGCATTGTCGAGATTGGGCAAATATCAGTTCCTTCTTTTTGCCTTGATTTCAGGCATGTTCCGCAAGCCAGAATTTTACCCTTGTTTTGGGCGAATACCTGCATTTGTTCTTGTACATTGTACTTTTCGCTTTGGATTTCTTCAACTTCAACGCCTTCATTCATGAGGAAAACCTTCACGTCATGCTCGGACTTTAACGCTGTATTGCCGAACCTGAACGCATTCCAAACCTTTTCAGCCTCAATTGTGCTTAAAATAATCCCGACTTTCAAAAAAATCACTCCCTATCCTGCTTAATGCACTAATAATACTTTTATTGAAAACAATTAAAACTAGGCCACAATAACCTTGGCTAATATCAAACCCATGATGCAGTCAAACGGGAATTACTTTTTGAATTCTTTCATAACAGAGTTTCCTGAATCAGTCAATTGCAAAAAAACAGGCTTTCCCCCAGGATTAATTTCAGAAACAAACCCTTCCTCAACCATAAGATCAAGATGTTTTTTCACCGCAACATGACTGACTTTGAGCTTTTCAGCAACCTGATTCAAGTAACATGGCTTTTTTGCCTTTTCGCATAGGGCAATTTCGTTAAGGATTTTCACCCGCATCTCCGCACCCTTGCTCCAGTAAAAGAGGATAAATTTCGACAATCGAAATCTCTCCTTAAAGCTCGCTTCCCATTTTCTTCCTGAATTTTTTCATAGAATCATAAAGGCCAAAACATGCATATGCAAGTGAGAAAGCACCGATTATTTCAAATATTTCCTGCAAACCAAAACCAATGACACCGAACTTTGAAACAATATGCACTCCACCAAACGCAAAGGATGCTATGAGGAAAAACACCCAGTATTTTTCGCCCTTTGTTTCACGCGAAAGCAATGCGGAAAAATAAACTGCGGCAAGAAAAAAAACCGTTGAAATAACAACAAGAATAGTTTCAAGAACCAAAGCATCACCTGAAGCATTAACGAACAAATAGGTTTAAAAATAAATATTACATTAAGGTTACATTAACATTACAATAGCGGTTTTTATGGGAGAAAATTATCTTTATTTTGGAATAGGCATTATAACAATTTTTCTTGTTACGGGCATAGCCCTGACTTCACAGGCAATGCAGGCAAAAAGCCTCGAGGGAAGCACTGCCTCAATAACACTTTCAATAGAAAAAGATTCCGGAGCCGCCGAAGCGTATTTTTCCAAGATTTCTGCGGAACAGCTTTTTTCGGAAGCCACAACAATAAGCTTTTCAAACGAAACCGAACCCCCAAAAAAAATAAGGTGCGAATTCGCGTGCGTGAAAGATGACTGATTAAATGAAGGCGATTAAAATTATTCAGATAATTCACAGAAAAAAACAAAGGAGGATTTAAATGAGTGAAGAAAAACAAAAAAATGAAACACAAAATAATGCAATTTACCTTCCGGCAAGCATAATTGTTGCGACTCTTATATTGTCGGCGACGCTTTTCATTGCTGCAGGAGACATAAGCACGGGCCTTACCGCATTATCCAGTTCGGTAAATAACATAAAAATCACAGGGGATTCTGGCAGTAGCGGAGGAACAATTGTTGCCGCACCAAACCCAAGCCCTTCACCCCAGCCAAGCGACACAACCGAAATAAAAGCGCTTTTTGAAGGGGTCGCCGCAAAAGAGGGAAGCGATGATGCGGAAATAGTGATAATAGAATACTCAGATTACCAGTGCCCTTTCTGCAGGTCATGGTATAACCAGTCAAAATCGCAGTTGAATGAAGAGTACATTGATACAGGAAAAGTGCAGTTCATTTACAAGGACTTCCCACTCAATTTCCATCCAATGGCACAGCCTTATGCTGAGGCAGCTAGATGTGCAGGCGGCCAGGGAAAATACTGGGAAATGCATGACAAAATATTTGACGAACAAAGCAAGTTCGGCCAGGGAACAATATCAAACCTCACACAAGAAGACATAAAAACATGGGCTTCTGATTTGGGCCTTGATACGGGCGAATTCAACTCGTGCCTTGATTCGGGAAAATATACTCAGGAAATACAGGCAAACCTTTCTGAGGGTCAGCAGGTTGGAGTTTCCGGAACACCAAGTTTCATAATAGGAAAGCGTGACGGAACAGGCCAGCTCATAGTTGGGGCACAGCCTTACGCAACGTTCAAGAGCGCAATTGAGGCATTGCTGAATTAAAGGTAATTGGATGAAACTCCTGAAAGTTCTTGCACAGCCAAAATATGCCGCGCTTGCAGGCGTTTCCGCAGCCATTATGGTTGCGGTTTACATTTATACACAGGTTCTGGGAAACGCACACAACATAAGCGTTTGGTTCGCCGCGATTCCATTGGAGAATCTAGGATTCTTTATTGTTTTTACGGCATTATTTGGAATCACATTCTCATTTCAGGTTTACAATTGGCTCCAATCAAAAACATGTACAACAAACCAAAAGGCAGGTGCGGCAGGAAGCAGCGGAATAGGAACAGCGGGTTTGTTTCTCGTTGCACAGTGCCCGGCATGCGCTTCACTCGGGGCATTGTTTCTTCCGCTCAGCGCAATAACTTTCATTACTGAATTCAGCTGGCTCATAAATCTGGCAGGAATCGGACTGCTTATTTTCACGATTAATTATTTGGGGGGATTCAGGAATGAGTGAACTTACAAAACAAGAAAGAAGGGAAATTAAACTGAAAGAAAAACGTGAAGCAAAGGAAAGAATGAGGCAGGATTTTCATAAACAGGAATCCGGCAAAAAAATAATGGTTTATGGAATAATTGCTGCAGTACTTATCATAGCAGTGGGTTTTTTCCTGTTGCTGCCCAAACCTGAACCAGTTGATTATGCAACAGGAAACCTTGTTTTTCCGCTGGGTAACATTCACTGGCATGCCACACCAAGTATAACTGTTTGCGGAGAAAGTGTTTCAATACCACAGCCATTGCCCGGGCAACACCTTGGAAGTTCGCTCCTGCACACACATGAGGATTTA
>PCWY01000071.1 GCA_002762975.1 Candidatus Diapherotrites archaeon CG11_big_fil_rev_8_21_14_0_20_37_9
GAGTAAAGGTAATACAATGTTTTATTATTGTTCAGCAAATTCGTTGAGAGGTGATATTACTGCGGATGGAATTGTAAATAATCTTGATGCATCTGTTATAGGTGGAATGGCAGATGGTCTTCTTGGAGTTCCTTTAAACTTTTGTTGCGTTGATATTGATTTTTCTAATTCAGTGACAATGTACGATGCGAATGTTGTTTACGCTTCTGCTGTTGGAAATTACACCGCTGATATGGGAGCATGCAATGCTCCTGTTATACCAACTGCACGTTACTGTGCTGATTATGCTAATGGTGATTCAAGATTAAGGGGTGATGCTAATGGTGATGGGATTGTAGATAATGCTGATGTTTCAATGATTTTAGACATGGCTTTAGGAACAGTTCCGACTCCACCCAATCTTTGTTGTGTTGATTTGACTCTTGATAATAATGTTACTTCTGCCGATTCTACTGTTTTAGAGGAGATTTCTGCGGGAAATTATTCTTCTGCAGGAACTTGTGCAGAACCGCTAATCCCAGAGCAGAACCTATTTTGCGGAGATAACATTTGTAATAATGGCGAATCATGTGCTGCATGCTCTGCGGATTGTGGAACGTGCCCAGAGCCTCCTTCTAATGAAGACGAAGGAGACATCAATACAGTTCCAAGAAGTTCTGGTGGCGGAGTAACAACAAATTCAGACCTTGATGTTTCATCAAGAGAGGTTTTGGTCAATGAAGAATTCACAATAACTGTTTTATGTGGCGACATGAGTGGCTGTGAACTTGTGGTTGATGGGGAAACTCTGGATGTAATGCTAAAGAACCTTTATGAGCAGGAATACAATTACAGTTTTGATTCTCCGGGTGACAAAGTTATAGAGCTTTTCAGGACAAGATCTGGTGGAAATATACTGGAGAAAAGCATAGTTATTTCAGTTGTTGAATCTGAAACTTCTCCTGAAGCTGAATCTGAAACTTCTCCTGAAGCTGAACCTCTTTTGCAGGACGAAATCCCTTTGGAAGACAATAACTCCTCTATTGGGGAAACACTAAGTGAAGAAAACAACCAGATACCCACAGGATTCCTTGGTTTGCTTCCTTTTGATTTGAATTTCAGCATTCCTCCTATTGAAGGATTGGGTATAGGTTTTGGTCTGGTATTCCTGCTGATTGTGCTAGTAGCAGTCCTTTTGACAGGCTTGGGTTATTTTTTCACAAAATACTTAAGTGCAAAAAAACCTGAACAGTCTCCTGAAAAAAGGAAACCTGTGGCAAAAAAGAAAAGTACATAAATCCGTTGTTTGCCAACCCAACGAAAGCCCCTTGCCCCAACCGCATGCAGTTGGAGGCGTATTTCCGGCGCTCTGGCGTGGTATGGGGTCGTTACGCTCTTTTATTCCGCAAATTTTTAAAGTGCATTTAAATGTTTGTAACTGTGGCACCATTTTATTTTTCTGATTTGAACATCACTCATTTTTCAGGTAAGAATAAACCACTCCGCCAACAGCACCGTTTATTATACTGATGACGCCCAATACAGGAAGACCTAAAATGAAGGTAACCGCAACAACCAGAATGCCTTCCCCTAAAACCTCAAGCGAACCCCAAACAAGAGCGGCAATTGCATAATTAACAGTTATGAAGAAAAGCGCAATCGCAATCAGCACAACCGCATAAACTATTCCTGTAACCGCCCCGTGCTTTGCAGCAACACCCCGATCAAGCTTTGTTCCATTAGCATAAGACTTTGTGGTGAAAAATGCAATAACAATAGGCATTGCAAACGTCAGCGGCGCAAGGATTACAAGAAGAGGAATTATTGTTGCCGGAACCGCAATGGCATTCAGCTCGGTTTCCATTGTTTCTAATTCGCTTCTGATGAAAAGGTACAAACCAAAGTATTTAAACAAAACTACTTAATTTAATTTATAGCAAAACCTAAAAAAATTTAAACAAACCACAGTGTAAAAATGGGCGAATTATTCAAATTATCCGAACTTGCAAAAGGGTCAAAAGGAAAAATTGAGAGAATAGAAGGAACTATTGATTTTCAAAGAAAAATCATGGAAATGGGTTTCATTAAAGGCACAGAAATTACACTTGTGAGAAAAGCACCCCTCGGGGACCCTTTGCAGGTTCAACTTGAAGGCCACAGTATTGCAATAAGAAAAAAGGATTCACGAAACATATTTGTTAAAAAAGACTGATTATTATGCAAAACGAAAATAAAAATTTCCCTATTGTAATCCCCATCATAGGAAACCCCAATGTGGGAAAATCAACTCTCTTTAACTCACTTACCGGTTTAAGGCAACATGTTGGAAACTGGCCTGGAAAAACAGTTGAAAAAAAAGAGGGAATATACTTGAAGAATCCGCAAATCCGTTTTATTGATCTCCCGGGAGCTTACAGCATACACGGGGCTTCGGCTGAAGAAAAAATAACCTATAATTATCTCCAAAATCACAAACAGGACACCGTGCTTCAGATTATCGATGCCACAAATTTAAGACGCGGACTTTACCTTACATTACAGCTCCTTGAAATGGGAATTAAGGTAGTTATGGCATTGAATCTTAATGAACAGGCAAAAGAACAGGGCATTATAATTGATGATTCAATCATTAGTTCGGAACTCAAAATTCCTGTGGTGGTGATTGACCCGGTAAAAAAAACCGGAATTGATAAGATTGTGGAAACTGTATCCTGCAGGCACACGGAAAACAAAAAACCAATAATTGACCTTAGTTACTGTGAAGACATGAAAGCTACGGATGTTCGGGTTATTTCAGGAAGACATAATTTTATTGATTCCATTGTAAAAAGAAGCGTTACAAAAAACCAGGTAACCAAAGATTTCACAAAAATGATTGACAGGGTTCTTCTAAACAAAATTTTAGGCCTGCCTATTTTTCTTTTTGTAATGTGGCTTGCGTTCGTAATTTCTTTTGAAGCGGCAAGACCTTTTGTGGATGCCCTTGATTTTGCCTTTGCGGCAATTTCGGAAATCGTTAAAAATTTTCTTTTAACTGATTTGAATGCGCCTGCTTTTATTGTATCCGCAATTGTTGATGCAGGTATAGGCGGAGTTAGCAGCGTTCTTATTTTTCTGCCCAATATTTTCATCTTATTTTTGACAATGGCTTTTCTTGAAACAACGGGATATCTTGCAAGAGCAGCATTTATCATGGACAGGTTAATGAAAAAAATTGGTCTGCAGGGAAAATCATTCATTCCCCTTATACTGGGATTTGGCTGTAATGTACCCGCAATAATGGCCTCAAGAACAATAGACAATCCAAAAGAAAGACTGCTTACAATAATGATGACCCCTTTTATGTCCTGTTCGGCAAGGCTTCCGGTTTACATTCTTTTTGCGGGAATTTTTTTCAGCGAAAATGAAGGCACAATAATTTTTTCACTCTATCTTATTGGAATAATAATTGCAATAATTTTTGCGTTTTTGATGAAAAAAATAGTGGCTAAAAAAGAGGATGCTGTTTTTTTGATGGAACTTCCGCCTTATAGGATTCCGGGTTTTTCAAATCTGGTTATTCCGGCATACCATAAATCCAAAATGTTTGTAAAAAAAGCAGGGACAATAATTCTTTCGCTCGTGCTTATAATCTGGTTTCTTGCAAACCTGCCAATTGGAGTTGATTATGCAGCACAGGAAAGCGTGCTTGGTTTTATAGGAACCCTATTTGCCCCGTTGCTGGAACCCATTGGCTTTGGGGATTGGAGAATTGCTGTTTCGCTCATGTTTGGTTTTGTCGCAAAAGAAATAATAGTGGGTTCCCTTGGAACGCTTTACAGCACAGGTGGCAAAACACTAACCTCAATTATTACGGCAGATTTTACCGCACTTTCAGCATATTCCTTTATGGTATTTACATTGCTTTATTCTCCCTGCATGGCAACGGCAACAATAATCAAAAAAGAAACACAGGACTGGAAAATCCCTTTAATTGTAATCGGGTATAACATTGCAGTCGCATGGATTGCCTCATTCATTGTATACCAGACAGGATTATTTTTAGGATTATGAAAAATGAGTTAGACTCAACAGAAAAAAATTAGATTAGTATTCCCCATGAGTGTTCTGCATTTCCGACTGCCTCACCAAGTTCTTTTGTTGAAACAATGATTTTTTCTTTTTTGTCAGTAACTTTAAAATTCTTGATTTTTGAAGGATACTCATTGTACCTTAATTTTGTGTTGAGCAAACCAAATGCCTTTTTTTCAAACTCCCAAAAAGCATCAGAGTAGCAGTCAACTTCGAAAGAAATTTTTTTGAATTTGTTTTCACCAAAAACAAAAAAAATCGGGAACCCTTTTGAATTCTTTTTTGATGTTATCTTCTTTAATTTAAAAGATTCTTTTGTACCTGTTTTCGGATTTGCAAAGTACAGGTCATTACCAATTGAAATGTTTCCTTGGCGAATAAATTTATTTGTAAGATTTCCTTTTAGTAAAGCTGGTCCAATGTGCGGATTAAAGTATGAAAGGAAACCGCCTTTTGGAAAATGGAAAATACCCCAATACCATGAGGGAGAAGGAGCATTTACAATAACATACTGGAAATATGCTGTTCCTTTAATTTCACGCAATTCTTCATGCTCTATTATAGAACCTGAAAAATCTGCTTTTGGAATTCCGAGCGCACTAAAACTCAATCCACCTGGATAAGTTCCACCTGCATGGGTAGGGTTAAGGAAATCTTTGGAAGAATCAATTGCTAATTCAAAGTTGAATGTTTTTTCGCCGCGGTTTATTTCAACAAACAGTTTACCGTTTTTTTCAAAAAATTTTGACTTGTTTTCCGAATCAGAAACAAGCGAATACGGTTTTTTTGTAAGTGAAATTTTGGATTGCTCAAGCAAATAGGAATCGTGCATTTTGCCGTCAAAATACCATGCGGCAACAACACCGTCAAAAGAGGTCTTTTTTTCGTCAATTAAAATCTTATTTGGAAATGTGAAGGTTGAGCCATTGCATTTAATGCTTTTTTCATTCTTGGTTGACCAGAGAATCATTAATTGGTGCGGCTCTTGTGGTTTTTCAGGATTATCAATGAAAAATAACCAGAACCACCACCACCAAGTGCCTTTGCGATCATCAGCCTTATCAATAGCCCAAATTTTTTCGTACAATTCAGTAGCATTAAACAATCAAACCACAAGCCAACTAAAAGACAAAAACCAATCACATTAAAAAAGGGAAAAATGACATTAATTGAAAATATATCGCAAAATCAATAATCGCATCTCTCAGAAAATACAAGAGTGAAAAGAACATTGCGATGAATGCCGAGCTTTCCAAAGTAAAAATATTCACTTCAAATGAAATAAAAGAAATACTTGAGGATATTAAAAATACAATGAATATAAAGAAAATTTCTATCAAAGAAGGAACAAGAAACATTGAAATACCGGAAGGAATTTCCATTACAATCAATTAATCCTTAATTTAAAGCCAGAATTAGCGAATTTTTGCGTTCCAAAACGTTCCACCCAAATTATATAAAGCGTTCCGACGCAATGCGTACAAGCGGATTGTGAAAAACAATCACAGACACATGGAGGATTAAAAAAATGAAATCAGGAACAACGGGAAAAATAATAGTGCTTCTTGGCATAATGCTATTTTCACTGGCAGTACAGGGAGCACAGGTAACAATAGAGGAATTCGGAGGCTATCAGGATCCTTTTTCGCAAAGGTTTTACAGCCAGACACTGCCTCTAATTGAAAATGAATATGGAACGCAGGTTGAACTTAAATTCAGGCACTTTCCATTGTCATTCCACCCAGATGCACAAAAGGCAGCAGAGGCCTCTGAATGCGCACGCGACCAGGGAGCATTTGGAGAATACCATAACATTCTGTTTGAAAACACGAATTTTGACAGGGCATCATTGAAAAATTATGCTTATACTACAGGACTTGATGTGAACGCATTTGTTTATTGCCTTGATACGGGAAAAACAGAAGATCGGGTAAAAAATGATTTTAACGAAGGAACAAATAGAGGAGTTACTGGAACGCCAACTTTTTTCATTGAAGGGGAAAAAATTGTCGGCGCACAGCCTTTTGACGCTTTCAAAAAAGTAATAGATAGCAAAATAGGAAAAATAATAATTGACCCAATAGAAACATACAATGAAGCGAAAAAAATAACAGGAGTTTACGGGGACGGAAAATACTACGGGGAAAAAATGACCATAAAAGTTAACCAGATACTTATAACAAACACAACCCCGAAATACCAGGCAGAATTTGAACTTTATAATGCACAAGGAAACCTCCTGGCAAAAATAATTGCCGGTCCTGGAGCAAACCTTAAAGAACTCTTTAAATATCAGAACGGAAATTTGCTCTTCAATGACATAAAAATATACGGGGTTGGAGTAAACCAAACAACAGGAATAGGATATGTGGAAATAAAGGTTGATAGAAGCGAACCAAAACCATTGCCTGACCCAATAATAGACCCATCAATTGAAACATACAATGAAGGTGAATTCATTACCGGACTCTATGGGGATGGCAATTATTTTGAAAAACAAATGTCAATAAAGATCGTCCAGATCATACAGCAGGGAACGGACAAAAACTACACTGCAACATTTGAATTGTATGACGATTCAAACAGGAATATTGTGGCATATGCCAAAACCACTTCAGGTGCAAACCTAAAAACCCTTTTCAGGGACAACACAAGAAGGAAATTATTGTACAGTAATGTAATAGTTCAGAAAATAGGAGTGAACATAAAAACAGGAATAGGATATGTTGAAATGACCATTGCAGGGCAGATAATAGTCTCTCCAATAATAAGGAATCCTGATTGTGAAAACAACAATGATGACCTCGGTTGTTATTCGGAGCCTGACCCAGTACCGCTTCCGGGACAGGAACCATGGTGGGATGATGGAACGGTTATTGACCTGCCAAAAGACCAATTGCCGAAACCAAAACTTCTTGGGAACCCTAATGCGGAAATTTTTGTAACCGCATACATGGATTTTTCGGATAAACTGTCAGCAAGATTCTATCAAAAAATACTTCCAATAATTAAACAGGAATTTGGAAGCAACATTGAAATTGAATTCGTGAATTTCCCCACGGAAAAATCCATGGAAATGGCAATAGCAGGGGAGTGCGCAAATGCATATGGAAAATTCAATGAATTTGCCGAACTGGTTTTCAAAAACAGGAATTCAATGAAAACTGGGTTTGATGAAGAAAAATTTGGAAAATCATTCCCTGAGGAAGCAGTGGATCTTTACAATATTCCTGGAGTATACCCTTCCGATTGTCTTTCTTCCAGAAAATACCTTCCGGAAGTTCTTCATGACATTGAAGAAGGGAAACTTGATAATGTACAAAAGCCCCCAACATTCTTTGTTGAAGGAAAAGAAGGGACAGTAAAAATCATAGGGCAGCAACCCGTAAACATCTTCATTGAAGCCGTGCTAAAGGCAGCAGGAAAGGAAAATAGGGGAAGGAGAAACATAATCTATGTATATTCCAATTCATTTGACTCAGAGGAAGATTCACGGGTGATAAACTCCGTAGAAATTTCCCCTTCAGGAGAATCAATAAATGCAAGGGTGAATGGCAAAGAAGGTGAATTCCTGAAAGCAATCTCATCAAACGAGGTTTCCGTGAAGGTTGATTCCAACTCAGGATATTTTGACCTCAATATTGTGAAAAAAGAAAACTATATTGAACTAAACTCCGAAGGAATAATCGCAAAATCATTTGAGCAGATAAATGTGGAGAAAGAAAATATTTATGTTGTGGGAAACGGCATGAGACAGGAAGTGAATGTGCTCCCTAAAAATGCATTTGACACATCAAAAATGGAAAACGTTGATTCATTTGACCTAAAAACAGGAACAAACAATGCGATTTATGAAATCAAAGGAACCAAATCAGGGTCAATTGCAGGAATATTGCCTTGTGTCTTTGTACTTGTTTAAAAACAATCTTTCAAGGTTTTCGGTATAACCGTTGAAAAAGTCCTGCATACATTTAATGTAAGCGTCTCTTTGGGATTTTCTTATTATGAACGGAGGGTAATCATTGTTGATTAAAATTGCGTTTGAAACAAATCTACCAACTCTGCCGTTGCCATCCTCGAATGGATGGATTTTTATGAATTTGCCGTGAAACAATGCAGAAACCTGAATTGGATGCATTTTCTCAACACTTTTATCATACCATTCAATCAAAGCATTCATTTCTTCCTCAACCTTTTCAGGGGGAGTTAATTCAACAGGGCTGCCCATAATATAATTTGGAATCTGCTTGTAGCCTGTTCTTTCATCCATATCATTCATCAGCATTTTATGCATTTTAATAATGTCTTTTTCAGAAACATCAAATTTTTTCTTTAAAAGCAAATCCATTAAGGGGCGACTGTTCCTTGTTTCATAAATTTCCCTCAAATCCTTGCCCTTGATTGCACGCTTTTCAAACATTACAATCGCGACATCTTTCAAAGTTAGGGAATTGCCTTCAATTGCGTTGGACTCATAAGTGAAATTGGCAATAAACCTGTCCAAAACATCTTTCAACTGCGATTTGGAAAAATTCTTTATTGTGCGAAGATAATCAACTTTTATCCCTTCAACCTTTTCAAACTCTTGCTTGCTAAAAATCGAAGTTGTCTTATAATTATCCAAAGCAAACTCTGTGAACGCAACCTTCTTCCTCTCAACAAAAAAAGCAGAATGCTTTTTCTCAAGCTCTTCTATTGGCACTTTCTTTTCAACAATCTTTTCAATGCTCTTAACCTTGCCGCTGGGAAGCCTAAAAGATTCAGCCAAATAATAATATTTCTTTTTTTTAACTGTTTTTTCCTTAATGAACATAACAAATAGTTATCCCTACAAATATATAAACATATCTAACTTGTAAGTATAATTAACATTAACCATTAATTCTTTAGTGGTCTTACCCTGGGAATAACAACCAGGAAGCTGCGGAACTTCGCCAATATAATAGCCATCCAAACCCTTCTCAACAACCACAGTATAAGTTTTCTCCATATAAAAAAACACCCGATAATATAGAACACAATGAAGAATAAAAAACTTGCCAAAACCCAGTTCTA
>PCWY01000032.1 GCA_002762975.1 Candidatus Diapherotrites archaeon CG11_big_fil_rev_8_21_14_0_20_37_9
AGAGCCTACGTCATAATCCTAAAAAAATAACACCATTTTCACCACAAAAACCAACCCACCCAATAATTTATACGCAAAGCCCCTTTGGTTGGCTTTTCACTGGAAAAATTCATTGCGCATTGAATGTGATTTCGCAGCACACTTGACAGCTTGAGGTGCAGAAGCCATCTGAATTTGTGGAGCAGATTGCACTGATGTTTCCTATAATATTTTCTTTGGCTGTAACAAGCTCCGGGCTTACATCAAATGCTGTTGATCCTGAATCATCAAAAACAAGGCACCCTTCTTCAAGACCTGTTGCCCTTTCCAGTGCCCTTGATGTGTAGGATGTGTCTGCCTGAAAAATCAGGTCATCTATAAGGAGGATTTCGCCGTTGGGCTGGTCGACAGCATTGTTGAGACCTGTGAAAAATCTTTCCTGACTAACCTGCATCCTGAGACCCTCGAAATAATTTATTGAGCTCACTATTATCAGCAAAACAGAAAACCCAAGTATCGCGCCGATTAGCAAATGGTATGCGTCAAATGCCTGGCCTTTCTGACCGAGAGACAAAAGTTTGTCAGACATTCTAGAACCAGCGGAAAATTTAAGCTCTGTCGAGTGCCTACTTGACACGAAGACAGTGCGCGCATCCAACCGACGCAACGGTTGAGTCATATCGTAGCACCCACAAACAGTTTTGATGCGATTATGCTTATTACAAACATCACAACTGCAATAGGGACAAACCTGGCAATGTTTATTTTCACAAGAAGGTCGTTGTCCTCCTGAATCTTGGTTGTAAAAAAAGTCATTATAATTACAAGTTCGATAATGTAAACAGCAACAATAATAATGAACTCTGTAGGGGAGGCAACTCCCGCAATTGATTCTGGAGAAACAATACTTGAAATGTTTACACCTGTAAATGCGCCTCCGCCGAAATTCGAAACATCAAGGTTCTGATTGGTTGTCAAAAAGCTCGAGGATGCAACAGATGACATTGTAACAATAACTATTCTTTGTAGGCTTGTTGTAATGCCAAGTACAAGCGGAGCAATGAAAAGAGTCATTGTTGTCATTGTTCCTGTAATGTCACTTATGAGTGAATTTAGGAGTTTGTTCACTTTATCAGAATTCTGAAGCTGGATTGAAAGGGAAATGAGTGTTCTTGCCGCAACATTCACACCCAACTGAACAGAATCAACCATTATTTTCATTGAACTCCTTATTATTTCGGAAGGTATGTGCGCAATCGAACCATAATTGGTATCAAAAACAGCTTGCGAAAGAGGCATTCCAAGCATATTAATGTTATCAAGTGTTTTGGCAAAAATCTTTGTTACTTTTGAACCGTGAAGGAACTGCTGTACACTTTTCAGGGCTTCTTCAACAGGTTTGTTTTCAGCCATCCTTGAAGCAATGATATATATTGAATCCTTGAAATCGGATTCCATTTCCATTACCTCTAATTGTATTTTTCTTTTGTAAATGTTCGTGTAATAAAAGTAAACAAAAATCATCAGCGAGAAAGTTATCAAAATTCCGAACACAAGATTGTATGGCGCAATGTCATTTTGAGTTCTTGAGTAAAAAATCTTTTCCTCTGCAAGCACTTTTTGTTTTACTTTTTCACTTAATGCTGTAAGGGTTTCTTCATCAAGTTCATCAGGATCAAAACGCCGTGTTTCCTGCGATAAATAACGAGGGTAAATTACTCCTTCTTCACTAATATCAAAGTAAGTTATTTCTCTTCCTGCTGCAGTAAGCACATCAATCTTTTGTTTGTCTGCAGGAAGTAATTGTGGAAACCTGTCATCCAGACCTATTGCTGAGTAAAGTGTTCTTGGAGGTAACCCGTCCACTGATGCTACAAATGAAAAAACCGAACCGAAAACAAGGAGAAGGATGACTGCGGCTCTTACATCAATATTCACTCCACCGATTTTTGCTGAAAACTTTTTCGGAAGACCGGGCTGGTTATCTGGAATTTCAGGAATCCTGTATGTTGGAGGTTTGTTTTGTAAAATGTTGAATGCGAATACAATCATTGTTGCAGGGATAAGCACATCGTAAATTATGAAAAGCACAATCGGATTTGCAAGAGGCGTCCCTGAAAATGAACTGCCCACAGGAAGAATTATTATGAGCATTAATGGCAAGAGAATTCCGATGTAAAAGAGCATTGTGGTCGGCTGCTGTAAACCCCTTACATATTGCTCCATTTTTGTGCGGATGTTTTCAAGCATCTCGGTCATTGTCTGGTCAAGTAATGAGTATCGTCTTGCGTCACTGCTTTCAATAACAGAATCCCTTATTCGCATCATACTTCGCTTAAAATCATCACTGTACTGACCCCACTTGTATGCAAGTTTATCAAGTCCTTCTGAAAGGGAATTATGAACGCCTATCTGTGATTCCCAAAGAAGGTTCTTGAAATCATCAGCTATTTTTCCACGCCCGTGTCCAGCAGCAAACTCAACTGCTTTTTCAAGGTTAGGAACGAGCTTTATTGACATTATCATGTAACCCATTATTTCAGGCACATAGGTAAGCGCGCGGGTCTGTTCCATCTTTGCTTCTGTTTCAGGATAGGTCTGGAAATATGAAACAATTCCAAGGCCTATTAGCAGGAAAGGCACGTAAGCAACTATAGGAACGCCGATGCCTGTAATCTGAAAGGAAATAAAAATCTGGCTTACCGGCGTAAACATCATTACTGTTCCGACAAGGAATGCAGCAAACAATGATACAACAAGAAGAATTGTTGAAGCCGCTGAAAATTCTTCAGGAGAAAGTTTCCAATTTAGAAAAGCCACTGCCTGTTGGTTTGCCTCATTGAACTTTCCGTTCTTTCCAAGCCCAGGAGAAAAGGCAGCAATCCTTTTACACAATCTCACAAACGGGTGTTCAATTTTTTTTGCAAGCTTTCTCTGCCCCTGAAAATAATCCTTATCAGAAACTGTTATTTTTCCATAAAGTTCTCCTATGCGCGAACCCTCATTACTTTTTCTTTGAACTGCCATAAATTTCACTTTGTTTTCTTTACCCTTTTTATAAGAGAATTCCTTACCCAGTTTTTCCATTCACCAAGAAGCTCGGTATAATCAACCGAACCGAATTCCTCAAGCTGCTGCTCTTTCAAAATAAGCATTTTGTTGTTCGCAACAACAGTATATTTTGCCTCAAGAAGATTCGGAACATTAAACTCGTTTTTCAAATCAACTAAGTAACTTTTTGATTCGCCATTCATTCTAATGCTTTTCCAGATGTCATCCATTCTCAGGCCTGAAAGGTTACTTACCTTGGAAAAAATGTCGCTCTCTTTGAGATTATCTTCAAGCAAATCAAGGTTGTCATCCTTTGCATTGTAATCCATGATATCAAGGAGACCGCCTTCAGCATAAGGGTCAGTAAGCCAATGCTTTTTGATTTCAGTAATCTGTGTTACGCGCCTGTGATTTTCAATCGAACCCTTGAACCTTATGGGCCTTGCTACAACAACAACATCTGTTGCCTTGAATGATGTATTCGGAACTTCAAGATCATTCACAACACGATCCCAGACAGAGTAAGCTGAATCACCGTGGATTGTTCCCATAACAACGTTTCCTGCAGCACCGACACGCATTGCTTCATACAAAACTTTTGCCTCTTTGCTCCTAACTTCACCAATAACAAGAGCGGAATCACCAAGACGAAGTGCGATCCTTAATGCTTCCTGCGGAGATACCTCAGTACCTTCACCCTCTTTCATACCAATAGGCGAACTTGTCTTGAGCCTTTGAATATTGAATCCAATATCTTTCATGTATTCGACAGGCAGTTCAAGCGTGTCCTCCTGCGCAATGATTCTGTTGTTCTGCAGAATTTCAAGCATAAGCGCTCCCATAAGTGATGTTTTTCCTGAACCCCTTGAACCTGTGACAATCATTGTTGTTCTGTTGTCAACGAAAAATGAAAGCAGGCCTGCGGAAAGCGGGTTCAGGTATTTTACATCAATGAACTGCGAAAGTGTCCAAGGGGTTGTTTTGTGCAGGCGGAATGCGAAAGCCATACCATCAGGTGAAAGTGGCGGGTTTATTGCGGCAATTCTTGTATCATAGCCCGGCAAATCATAATCAAGGACAGGGTGCGCCTCATCAAAAGGCCTTCCTGACATTGCCCTTAACTTTGAAACAAAGGACTCGGCTTCAGCCTGTGTGTAAATTATGTTTGTCTGGCACTGTCCGAATTCTGAATGCACCAAATAAATTATTTTGTTGCCAATTGGCGCGTCAATATAAATGTCCGTGATTTTTCTGTCCGATAAAAGCATTTCAAGCACGCCGTAACCAACAGTGTAGCGTGCGACAATTTCGCTCAGCTCGATAATCTCGTCATTACTTAGGGGAATTTTTTCCTGCTTTGCAATATCCCTTATGGTTGCCTGATAGATTCTTTCAAAATATCGCCTGTTTTTGGAGAGGGTTGAAATGTTTGCCTGTCCGGGCGCGAATGTCGCAACGGTTTCTTTTGTCTTGCTTACAAGGAAATATTTTTCAGGAGAAAGTGAATATTCAGGAAGATTTACAAAGTAAAGGTTCTCAGGTTTTGACGGGTGTTTGAAAATCTGAATTGTTGCTCCTCCCTTCACAGCGTACTCATCAAGTAGCTCTAATTTTTCATTATCTTCAAAAACAAGCCTTGAGCCAATGAAACTTGGCTTCACTTCCGCCTCAAAAAAACTTCTGTAAAGGGAATTTGTTTCGGGAATTTTTTCAAGTTTTGAAAGAAGAACCTTTGCTTTTCTAATGAGCTCGGTTGATTCAAAAACCGATTTTATATAAACAAGTGTTTTGAGGTAAACTGTCGAGCGTTCTGTTGGCGCCACAGAATCTATGCGCTCTTTTTCATTCTGCGCCTCATTCAAAAGTAAAATGTATGCATTAATCGGATCAAAAAGAATTTCATCATGCGTGCTTTTCACAATCGCATTATGCCTTCTTCCAAAATCCTTTTCCTCCTCGACTTTGGAATCTCCTAGGTGCGCATAACTCCAAATATTTTCAATTGCAAATTTTGTGTAAATGCCTGCTATTTCTGAAAGCATTTTTGTCTGCGGTTCATTATAGACCCTTTCATAAACCTCTGCAAGTACAATTAACTCAGCATCGGCCTCGGTGAGCGCCTTGAGAACCTCATACCTTGCATTTCGGTCATCAGAGATTGATGGTAAGTAAGCCGAATTACGCGCGTCAATTATGAGTACTTTTTTTCCACCCTCTTCCTTTACAACATAGGAACTGAGTTTTGATTCATCCTTCATAACCGACCACAAACAATTGCAGAATATACAGGGTTTTTCTATATATAATTTTACTTACACCAAAACAACAAGGCAAACCGCATTTAATAAGGTTTTTAATAAGGTAAATCAAATTTTTATCTGCATGAATTTACTGGAAACTATTAATGATGCGTTTACGCTGTGGTTGAAAAGCAAGGAAGCAAAAAAACTTTTTTTTGCAATGATTGCAATACAGATTCTTACAATACTTATTCAGCTTTTTGTTTTTGGGAGTTTTTTAGGGAACGATTATTTCAATTCACCTTATCTTCCTGAGGATAAGGTTGAAGATTTTTTGAGGGCAAACCAGCAGGGTTTTGTAACAGCGATAATTCTTCTTTTCCCTATTGATATTCTTGTTTCGCTGGCGCTTGTTTACATTTACATTCTCCTTGTAAGGGAGGCCATGAAACAGCAAGGATACAAACTCAGCAGGCTTACTGGAATGCAGGTGATTTACATTCTTATGCTGACTGTTTCGGTTATGGTGACCTCAATATTCTCGCTTGTTGAATTGAAATTTTCTTTTATACCTGTTGCGCTTGTAATTATTTTTGCTTTGCTCTGGCTTCCACTTGGTTTGCCTTTAGGCATAACAAATTTTCTCAGGTATCTTTTGTTAATAATTTTTTTGGCGGAAGTTCTTCTTTTGATAAGGAATAGTGTAAGACTTTTCCCTTCTTTTCCTGTTTTTTTTGCGAACAGTTATGATTTGAAACCAAACACGCTTTTGAAAACATTAAAGGAAAATATTCTTGATACCTGGAAACTCACTGAAGGAAACACCAAAAAAATTTTTGGGGGTTTGGCGGGAATTTTTATCGTGACTTTTATTGCAAATGAAACTCTTTCTATTGTCGGACTTGAAATCGGAAAAGTTGCCGGCCTGTATACTGGCATTCTTGCAATTGCGATTTTTATCCCTTCGCTTTTTTCAAAAATAATTATTACACTTTATAGTGTCTGGACAAATTATTTTTCGGCAATAATTTTCAAAAAACTGGAGTGAATTTTTTATGGGAAAAAATTTTTCTGATAAAGATGTTGTCGATGCGGGGAGATTTATTTTTATTACTGCGGTTCTTTTTCTTCTCTTTAATTTTTTTGTTTCACTTATTCCACTTGAATTGTTCGAGTTTTTTTATGCGACAGCATCATTTGAAATATTGAAGATTTTTGGGCACACAGGATATGTGATTTTCGGCAAACCGGTATTGGTTTACCTTGATGCATTTACTGTCCCGCTTGGTTTCACATATCTCTGCACAGGAATTCTTGAAATGGTTCTTGTCTGGTCGGCGGTTCTTGCATCACATGGCATTGAAATAAAAAAAAGAATAATTGGAATTTGTACCGGAACCATTGCGCTTGTTGCATTCAATGTTTTCAGAATTGTTGCAAGCGTACAGGCACTTTACTGGTTCGGGCTTGATGCGGGCAACTTTTCCCATGATTTATTTTTCAGGATTTTCCTTTTTGTGACTGTGGCGGGATTTTACTATGTCTGGTTCCGGTGGGCAACTGGCACAAAAACTCCCTCAAATAAGCGTTAATTGCCGTTAATTAAATACATTAATATATTAGTTTTGTTTTACAAATTAATTATAGCCATTATTGGGCTATTAACTGGTGTTTGACAAATGGGCTTTTCGGAACAGCTTGGCGATATTTACGCAGGAATCGAGGAAAAGTTCTATGCCGGACTGGATTTTATTAGCAATGCGGGCGTGCCTGTTTATGCGGTAATCGATCCGCTTGAAGAAAAGGGAATACCTGCACTGCCGGTCACCTTTGGTGCAATCCTGCTTATCATATTTCTTTTATATGGAATGATTTTCCTTCCTGCTCAGGGCGTTACACTAAAGCTTTCGCTAAAAGATAATTACGGCGCAAGCCTGAACGGGGTAACAATTGCCGTTACCGGTGAAAGCGGAAAAACAATTGACCTTGGTTCTGACAGTTTCAGGGATAATCAGCAGGTGGAAATTCCGCGCGGAATCGGATCAAAAATAATTCTAACCGCATCAAAAAACGGCTTTGAGAGTGCAGACAGAACGGTCACCTTCAAAACCAATTTTGAGGTTGCTGCAATTACACTAAAAAAACAGGTGAGCCAAATTGAGGCTTCAATAAGACTTGTTGATAGTGACACTGATGATCCGATTGAGAATGCTCAGATTGTTGCAAACTTTTCAGCAGGAGAAATAACCTGTCTTGAACAGGGAAACGGCCTTTACCTTTGCCCCGGAGTAATTGAAGGAGAAGATACTCAGCTTATTATTACTCAGCCAAATTATGAGCAATCGGAACAGACAGCTGCGTTTTTTTCCGAGCAAATTAATCCAATAAGCCTTACTGCAAAGGCAAGTGCTGCAAAGGGAAAATCGAATCTTATTGTAAGGGTTTTTGATTCTGAAACAAAACAAAAGCTTGGGAATTTTTCACTGAAAATTTATGACGCAAAAAATAATGAACTTATAACAGAGGCAACCGAAACAGATGGTGATGCGGAGTACATTGAAAAAATATCGAAAGGAACCTCGGTAAGAATTCTTGTCGAGCATGAAAATTATCTTTCCTATGATTCGGGGGTTTTGGGCGCAAACTTTACATTAAGGGAAGATGAAGAAAAAATAGAAGCTTACTTGAAACCTGGAACAAACGCACTGAAAGTTTCGGTGTTTGATATTACAGGAAGACCGCTTGAAGGAATCCCGGTATTATTGTTCAACGAGGGTGGAGATCAGATAAAAAATGCCACAACAAATCTTGCGGGTGAAGTTAGCTTTGAGGGGCTTTCAACAGAAACGGCTTACTTTGTTTCCGCTTGGAATGACAAATTTGTTCCCGCAAGAAAAATAGTCAACCTTGGGGAAAAGAATACTGTTTCACTTGTGCTTGAAAGGGCAATTGCCTCAAACTCCGGATCGCTTACAGTGTATGCTGCTGATGAAAAAAGCAATGCGTTGAATGATGTAACTCTTAACTTTTTTGAGAACAGCGAACAGTACGGCGTAATACCTCTTGGTGTTCCTGCACAGAAAACTGACACCTCAGGAAAGTTCACAATCCTTGCTCCGTTGAATAAAAAAATAGTTGTTAGGGCAACAAAAGGAAATCTTGTAGGAGAGAGCGAAGCTGACATTTTAAACACTTTCAAAAATGAGGTTTTTGTTGAATTAAGAGAGCCATTCTCGCAGGTACTACTTACAGTAAACGGAGCAGACGGAAAGGAAGTCAAAGGTGGTTTTGTTTCAATTTATGCGGGCAATGATTTGCTTTACGAGAATGCATACCAGGAAGGCGGAATCATATTCAACCCTAAAGGAAACGAGTATGTTATTGTTGAATACACGGATGCTGAAGGGAATTCTTTTGGCGAGGAAATTTATGCGAAGGAAGTTGAGTCAATAACATTAAACCCTAAAGGTGGAAAGGGCGGCGCCACGACAAATCCTGAAGTTGAATACATTGGTGTTTTCAATATTGATGGTTCTGAAGCAGATGGACTTTCAAAGGGAATTGATTACTTTTTAAAATTCAGGGTTGCTTTCCCTGAGGGCAATTCAGATAATGGTTTCCATGTAAGGCTTGGACCTGATGATATTCAGTTTGCGGATTCAATGGATGCGGGCATAATCGGGTTTTCATCTTCGGGTGCAAGCAGTTTTTACGGGAGAACATATTCTTCACAGCCG
>PCWY01000058.1:0-313 GCA_002762975.1 Candidatus Diapherotrites archaeon CG11_big_fil_rev_8_21_14_0_20_37_9
CTTTTTGCATTTGCAACAATGTTTGTGTTTGATTTTTTTACCTCAGGCATAGGCGTCTGGACATGGGTTACTGCAGGAACGTACTCGGCAATTGCACTTGGGGCAGGGCATTTTCTGAAAGAACGGAAAAGCAGCATTACAAATTTTCTTTCAGCGGGAGCGTTGGGGGTCATTGTGTTTGATGCGATAACAGGTCCAGGGTTGAGCAGTTTTATTTTTGGACAGCCGCTTGCACTCACAATTATCGGGCAGATTCCGTTTACGGTAATGCACCTTGTTTCGGCTTCGTTTGGAATCTTGATAATAAGCCCGT
>PCWY01000058.1:437-8825 GCA_002762975.1 Candidatus Diapherotrites archaeon CG11_big_fil_rev_8_21_14_0_20_37_9
CATTGTTTTTTTTGCTTGCTGTTGCAGGATGCGCACAGCAAAATGCCCATGAAATAGTTTATGATGAGGAAGTGCAGTTCACATTAAGGCTAGTTGGTTCGGATGGAAGCGTAATTTCCAGTGAACCAGTATATGCGTATGCCGGGCAAAGTGTTTTCACTGCATTAAAAAACAGCGACTTTCCATTTACTTACGAAGAACAATCGTTTGGAGTTTTTTTAACTTCAATAGGCGCGCTTAAACCAACAGAAAATGAATATTTGGCAGTTTACCTTAACGGAGAATATGCCTCTGTTGGAATCTCGGATCTTATTCCTGAAAATGGAGATAAAATAAATTTTAAAATTGAAAAAATTTCGGAATCGGAATTTAATTAGGCTTATGAAAAAACTTGGTTTAGTTCAGGTTTACTGGGGAAACGGAAAGGGGAAAACAACAGCTGCCCTTGGTCTTATTGCAAGGGCGCTTGGAAGAAACCTTACTGTTTGTCTTATTCAATTCATGAAATCAGGAATTGAAAATAATGCTGATTTTGAAGAACCAGGAGAAATTAAAATACTGAAAAAAATAGACGGATTTTCTTACAAAAGATTTGGCACCAAAAAATGGGTAATTGGAAAACCTGATTCTGAACACATAAAAGAGGCAAAAAAGGCAGTTGAATTCACTTTAGATGCTATTTCTTTAGGAAAATTTAATCTTGTTATTGTAGATGAGATTCTTTATGCAATACAGCTTGGGCTCATCAGCGAGGAAAAGGTTATTGAAATAATTGATGCAAAAGCAAAAGAAACAGAGCTTGTTCTTACAGGTTCACACAAAGCATATCCGAAAATTTTTGAGAAAGCTGATATGGTGAGCGAGGTTCGGAAAGTAAAGCACCCTTTTGATAAAGGCATTATGGCAAGAAAAGGAATTGAATACTGATTTAGTTGAACAGGCATCAACCGCAAAAAAGCAGGATGAAAGTTTGGTAAATAGATTTGGGGGCTTCCCGCAAAAAATAGCGGAAGCCCTTTTGATTCATGTAAATCCCCCCAACTGATTTTTTTACTTGTCCCGAAAATCATCCATCAGATCTACTTCATCTGAAATGAATTCCGTTTTTACTAAACAGAAAAACCCAGTTTTCTCTTTTTTTGAATCCATACTAATCACACATAAAGGCAACAAACCTATTTATATAAATTTTCTATAAATAGTATATAGTTTATTTTTGAAATATGTAGTGATTTGATGTTCAGGCGAAAACTACAGCTGGTTGCGGGAACAACATACACCATTTCCCTACCCAAGGAATGGGTGTCAAAAAACGGCCTCAGGGCACAGAACGAATTAACAATTATGGAAAAGGATGACGGGGATCTCATTATATCATCAAAACCCAAAGATGAAAAAAAACTTCTGAAATTCACCCTCAATATTGACAAGCACCTAAATAACATTGACCAGGTGCTGTTTGCAATATATTATCTTGGTATAGAGGAAATACATCTTTACTCGAAAAGCGAAATGGGCAAGGAAACCAAAAGTAAGATAAGGAAAACCCTAAAAAATATGAGCGGCACCGAGATAAGCTTTGAGGACCAGAAAAATATTGAGATAATGGTATTATTGGATAAATCAAAAATAAACATCAACCAGTTGCTTTACAGGATAAGTCTTATAATTGATTCAACATTCTCAAACCTGGAAACCGACCTTGATTTGGAGAAAATAAAGGTTAACGAAAATGAAATCGACCGGCTTTACCATTTGATGGCAAAAATAATTTCGGTTTCATCAATAAATTCAAGCATATTACAGAGCTCCGAAATAAGGAATTCGCTTTTGATACCGAATTTTTCGTTAATAGCAAAGCGGCTTGAACACACTGGCGACTTCAGCGAGGCAATCGCGGATTACATTTCCGAAAAAGGGATTGGAATCGAAAACAAAGCTGAAATATTTTTGTTTTTCAGAAAGAAATTGCAAAACAGCATAACCAATTTGAGAAAAGCCACTGATAATGTATTCGAGAAAACACCTGAGGCAGAAATAGAAAAAATGAGGAAACTTATAAAGAAAAACAAGGACAAAATAATAGCCGAGCACCTTGGGGAAATACTTATTCTGCTTGTTGACATAGAGGAGGAGGTCACAAACATTTCATTCTACAGGCAACTCATCCGCAACAAGTTAATATAGCCCTAAAAACATGGGGCGAAAAATTAAATAAGCAAAAAAGCATATGTTTAGCATGAAACACGGCAAAGCGCAGGACCTGCATTCAAAAGTACTTGAGAATATGCACAGGCAGACTGAAAAAATAGAGTATGACCTCAACAGAATGGAAAAGGAAGAAAAGGAACCAAGGGGCTTTTTTGCCGAAATCAGAAAGGCATTGTTCGGGTAATTCTCATGCGCTTCTGGGAAATTGACTGCGCAAGAGGAATTGCAATAACAATGATGGTTCTTTTTCACCTGCTTTTTGACCTTAATTATTTGGGCATAATCGAAGTCAGTCTTTACACAGGTTTTTGGGGTTTGTTCCAGAAGGCAACCGCAGGACTTTTCCTTTTTCTTACAGGAGTTGTTCTCACAATCAGCTACAACAGAAATACGGAAAATTATATCCAAAAGTTTCTCAAACGCGGAGCAACAGTTTTTGCAGTAGGAATCGGAATAACAATTGTAACCGCATTGCTTTTTCCGAATGAATTCATTTATTTTGGCATACTACACCTCATAGGGGTTTCAATTATTCTGTCAATCCCTGTGGCAAAAGGAAAAATTCTTCCTTTTGTGGCTGGAATTTTTCTTATTGCACTTCCGCAACTAATGAATATTGCGCTGTTCAGCAACCCTTTATTTGTGTGGACTGGTTTGGGCATGCCGTGGAGAACTTTTGATTATTTTCCGGTAATACCGTGGTTCGGCGTGATTCTTTTTGGGATATCTTTTGGTAATGTGTTTTATGAAAAAGGGATTGCGAAATTCAAAATTGTTATGCCTGAAATTCCAGGAATAAGAATCCTTGCGGAGCTTGGGAGAAAATCTTTGCTAATTTATCTGGTTCATCAGCCGATTCTTTTTGTGCTTATTTTCACCGCAATAACCCTGTTGGGACGGGGGAATTAAATAACAAATAATCAGAGAAAACAATAAAATAATGTATTCCATTAGTTTAACATGGATAGCAGGAAAAAAATTGAAATCGCCATGCTTGCCGCAGTAATAGTATTTTCGGTTTTTATGGTTCTTGGAGTGCATACGAATTATACTGGTCTTGCCGGCTCGATTCATGATGTTATTAACACCGAATCGGAATTCAGGAACTTCGCATACCCTTATCCTATTCATGCAGATGAATGGACGCATCTTGCACAGGGAATTTACATAATGGAATCCAAAACACTTGGATTTGCAAACCCATATTCGCCTTCTTTTGACTTTCACCGTGATTTTGAATCGGGTTTCCATATTTTTCTCGCATTTTTTTTTGGAATTACGGGCCTTGACCCTGTGCTTAATTATCAGTATTTGCCTGCATTGTTCTTTGCGCTGAACTCGGTTCTGCTTTTCATGCTTGTGAGAAAATTTACGGGAAATTATTTTATTGCGTTATTATCAATACCTTTTTATCTTGCAATACCAAGCAATACAAATTTTCTTGGAAACTGGTTTGCAATACCGCTTACATTCAGCATTTTTTTAATTTACCTTTTTTTCTTTACTATTGAAAAAATTTTCAAAAAAAAGAATCTGCAATCTGCGGGAATTTCTGTTTTTGTGTTTGCTTTAATGGCAATAGCCTATCCTCCTGCGGCAATGCTTTCAGCGGCTATATTATTGCCCTATGTTATAATTGAAAAGAAAATTTATGAAATTACGCAAATTAAAAACAATCTCCCTTTTGTCGGAATTATATCCGCAGGAATTTTGATTTTTGGATTATTTATTTTAACGGTTTTTTCAGATACTTTTTTATTCCCAAAATCATGGAATCCTTTTCCTGTGGATTACAAGCTAATTGAATTTTATGGAATAATCCCTTTTGGTTTTGCATTAATAGGTATGATAATGATTTTTATTAAAAAAATCAACAAATTTTTTATCCTGTGGCCGGCACTTGCATTTGCAAATATTTTGTTTTTTATGGCAACAGAAAATGCTATTCTAATACCGTACGACAGGACACTTTTTTATGGCCTTCTAGGACTTGCCCCGGTTGCGGCAATCGGAATGTATTATTCATTCGAATTCATTTACTTCAAACTAAACAATGTGTTCAGCAAAAGCGACATGAAGCACATACTTTCAATTACCATTGTCGGATTGCTTGCGGTTTCTGCATTTTACATTGCATTTGCAGATTATTATTCAGTGGAAAACAGGGATGTTGTGCTTACTTTTTTTATTGAAGACCGCGGTTATGACGCGATAAAATTCATCGGGGATACTTATGGCTCTGGAAAAATTGTTTTTGCCGATCCTCTTATGTCAATAGGTGTTTACCCGATTGCAAGAGGACATATAGTTGCGATGAGGGGATCAAATTTGGGGTATGGAAATCCTGATGAAACCCTGCCGTTCTTTTTTAATACAACTTGCGAGGACAAAGAACAGATAATGCAAAAAACAAAACCTGATTTTGTTCTCTCCATTTTCCCAATAAAGTGCAGTTTCCTGCAATTGGTTTACTCGGAAGGGGATTTTGTTTACCTGGTTGTTCTTAATGGTTAAATATTCTTTTGTGCTGCCGTGCAGGAATGAGGAAAAAAATGTTGCCAAATGCATTTCAAGAATAAACATTAGCATGGAAAGCATTGGGGATTATGAGATAATAGTTTCTGATTCTTCAAAGGACAGGAGCGCGGAAATAGCTGAAGGGTTAGGTGCAATAGTTGTCAGGCACAACAAACAAGGATATGGGAATGCATTTAAAGAAGGTTTCAAGAAGGTGCGCGGGGAAATAGTGATAATTGGAGATTCAGATAACACTTATGATTTTTCGGAAGCAATTCCGATGTTAAAATATATTCCTGAATTTGATTTTGTTATTGGCAGGAGAAAATATATCCAAAAAAATGCCATGCCATGGCTTCACAAATATATCGGGAACCCTGTGCTTTCTTTCATGTTAAGGATTCTTTTTGGAGGAAACATACAGGACTGTCATTCAGGGTTTAGGGTAATTAAAGCTGAAAAGCTCAAGGAACTCAATCTTGATAGCACAGGAATGGAATTTGCATCTGAGATGATAATTAAGGCTTTGCAGAGAAAATACAGAATAAAAGAGATTCCAGTGCATTATATGACAAGGCACGGAGAATCTAAACTAAACAGTTTCCAGGACGGATGGAGGCATGTAAAATTCATGGTAAAGCACAAATTTGGCATGGAATTTTAGGTGATTTTAATGGACTCTGTTCTTGTTACCGGCTGCGATGAGAATTATCTTGATGCCGCAAAGGCGCTTTTTTCAAGCACGTACTTTAACGGCAACTGGAAAGGAGACTATATGCTTTTCCACACAGGCATCCCTGAAAATGAATTGAAATGGTTCATGGAAAAGGGAATCCTTACAAAGGATTGCGGCAGAATAATTGAAAAGAATATTAACCAGTACACGCCAGCTGTTTTTTTGAGTTTTTTTCTTTTCAAAACGGAAATGAAAAAATGGAAACAAATAGTTTTCCTGGATCCGGATATAATAGTGGATGCGTCAATTGAAAAACTTGGAAAAGTTAAGGGCATGAATGCTGTGCAGGATCCGCGCAAGGGAAATTACATGGGAAAGCACCTGACAGAAACTGATCCTAAACTGTTTGCAGAGATGGAAAAAAAATTCATTTAGAGTGAGGAAGCTTCCTATATGCATTGATTGCTTTTGCAGGGGAACCATCAAAAATAATTTTTCCGGAGTCAAGGAGAATGCCCCTTGATGCATCTTCTGAAATTATTCTAAAATCATGCGACGCAAGGATTATTGTAATGCCTTTTGCTGAAAGTTCCCTGAGTTTTTTTCTCGCGGCAAAGGTAAATTCTTCATCACTTGATTCAAAAACCTCATCAAGAAGCAGCACATCAGGATTGGAATAAATTCCTATTGCCAAGGCAAGACGCTGCAGCATGCCGTTTGAAAACTGGTAAACTTTTGTGTCAAGAAAATCCTGCAAACCGGAAAAATCTAGGATTGAATCAATTGTAATAGAAATTTCATTGGATTCCATGCCGAATAAAGTACAATAAAGATAAATATTGTCTTTCATTGTGAGCCTGTACCTGAATCCTTGCTGAAGATTTATCAGGGAAACAACTTTTCCGGTTACACGCAAATTACCTTTATTTTTTTGGTAGATTTCCGCAATTATCCGCAAAAGCGTGCTTTTCCCAGAACCATTTTTTCCTATTAGCCCGATAAATTCCCCTTTTTTTACGCTGAAAGTTATTTCCTGAATCGGCCAGATGGTTTTTTTTTGTTCCCGGCCTGAAACCATTGAAAGAAGCTTTCCGAGTGCGGATTGTTTTTTTTTGAAACCGATGTCGAATTTTTTTGAAACCTTTTCGAGCACAATTATTTTTTCCGAAGACATTATATCAGCTCTGCGATTTTTCGATTCAATCTTGAAAAAATGAAGTAACCTACAAAAAAAGAAACTGCGCTGAAAATCACTGCGCCAACCATGAAATTTAATTCAGGCAAGCGCTGATAAAGTATAACTTCCCTTGCAAGAGTAATGAAATAAAAAAGGGGGTTGAAAAGGTTTACTGCAAGAAGCTTTGTTTGACCTCCAACTTCATAAAAAATCGGCGTGCCTAACCATATAAGGGTCGTGACAAAAGCCCAGATGTTATCAAGATCATTCACATAAATAGTCATTGCGGAAAGAAAAAAAGAAATTCCAATCGCAAAAATAACAAGAGGAATGAGTATTAACGGGTAAAACAAAAAACCTGTTATATTGGTGCCGAAAAAAAATGCAAGTATAAATGAAAAAAGCACAATCTCAATAAGGTGGCTGACAACTGCGTTAAAAAGATTTGCGATAATAAGTGATTCCCTGGGAAAATTAACCGATTTTATGAGAAGCGCATTTACAAGGATAACTTTCGCATTCTCTTTTGTAATGCGGATAAAAAAATTGAAAATGATGACTCCAATAAGCAGGTAACCGGCATAATTTGGAATTCCTCCACCAAGGCGGTCGGAAAAAACCAGGAAAAGAATGATGAATGTGAGAAGCGGACTTAAAAGATACCAAAAAATGCCAAGGTAACTGCCCTCATTTTTAAGCTTGAATTCTGCTTTTGCAATCTGAAAACTTGTCCCCAAAAAAGCCCTCAGACCAGAAATGTGTGCAGACATAACAAATAAAGACAGCGGTATTATTTTCAACCTTTTTGTAGCCATAATTTTAATGTGGCTCAAAATCCTGAAAAAAATTGAGAAAAATAGGACATCGAATCAATTTTTTTAGAAATTACTTGTCGGACTCAAGGATTTTTGGCATAATACATTTGAATCATGGAAAAGGGCAAAGGAAAAAGCACTTGATTTTTTTATGAAACATTACTGGTATACAAAATACTGGTTAATGTCGGCAAAGATAACGCGTCTTAGTGCTGTCAGCGTGTGTGTAAACTATTCTGAACAGCTCAGCAAGTGCATTGAAAACAAAAAACATTTTGATGAATGGATTATAGTTACATCAAAAAATGA
This sequence comes from Candidatus Diapherotrites archaeon CG11_big_fil_rev_8_21_14_0_20_37_9, assembly GCA_002762975.1. Lineage (GTDB taxonomy): Archaea > Iainarchaeota > Iainarchaeia > Iainarchaeales > Iainarchaeaceae > PCWY01. The sequence continues at coordinate 8,143 of PCWY01000058.1, forward strand.
CTTAAAAACAATCCAATTATGCAAAACAAACGAATTGAAATGCATTACTTTTGAAAACATTTACAAAAAAAGTGGAATGTTTGACCAATCAAAGAGAATAAACAAAGGCCTTAAAACTGTTGGCACAGATAAATGGGTTCTGTTGATTGATCCTGATATTTATCTGCCGAATAATTTCAGAGAACTTCTTGGACAACTGCCACTGAACAATGAATGCATTTACACTATTAACGGCCAGAACAGAGAAGAAATAATTTCCCCTGAAGAATTTGATAAAAAGAAAAGGGTTTTTGATGAAAAAAAAATTTCTGTAAGGCCTCTTTTTTTCCAAAATCTGAAAAATATGAACATTAAAGTTTTCCATAGCGCGAGTGAAATTAAAGGACCTTGGTATTTTGCCGGATTTTTCCAACTTTTTTGTTCCAAAAAAGGAATCAAGTACACTGAAAAAGGGAACGGCCTGTCTTTTGATGATGTGAAATTTGTAATAGATAATTTCAACATATATCAGCACAGGAGCCTTGAAATGAGAGTGCTTCATTTCGGGGAAGCGTTCAAAAGCTGGGCGGGAAAAGCAGATAACCTGCAAAAAAGTGCGAAAACCTTATTTAGAGGGTAAAGCAATCATTATTCATGGATCTTACAAGTAAAAACAATTTGATGCATGTTGGCATACTATTGGT
>PCWY01000058.1:8845-9295 GCA_002762975.1 Candidatus Diapherotrites archaeon CG11_big_fil_rev_8_21_14_0_20_37_9
TTTTGCTTATTCATTTCCACATTGTTTCCTGCGGCGCGGTGCATCCTGCTGTGTGTGATGTTTACTATAACTTGGTGCAGGGCGGAAAGCCTTCAATATTAATTGTTCATGGAAATGAAGGTATTGGAGATCCTGAATTTTTTTATGAAACATTAAATTCTCCAAGAATCAGGGGGAATGCCTCCATTAAAAATCTTGATGTTGTTTCCCTGCCTGTGCTTATGGAATATAATTTGGTGATTGTGGAAAAGGCAAAAAGAATGAGCACTGAGGAAGTCAAGATGTTTCAGGATTTTGTTGCAAGAGGCGGCAGGTTAATATGGATTGCTGATGCAGGAACTTTGCCTGCAAAAACTGAAAGTGACCAGAATTATTTCCTGCAGATGAAACACAGGGATGGTACAAATAACGAGGAATTCATCGGACCTTGGGCAAGAAGGGAAGGCAATA
>PCWY01000086.1:0-5865 GCA_002762975.1 Candidatus Diapherotrites archaeon CG11_big_fil_rev_8_21_14_0_20_37_9
AATCAGGAAGGCTGGGAAAAGGGTAATATATGGGAAAACATTAACCTTTTTGGTGAACTTATTTTGAAACTTAATATAGCGCTTATAGGTACATCGTTTTTTTACACCATAAATCGGGTGGCACTGAAACTGTTTGAGGTGCTTTCATTATGGATACTTGTTTTTTTGCTGCCTAAAGAGGACATAGCGCTTATAGGAATTTCCGTTGGTTTTATTTCCATTCTTAACATACTTAACCTTTCGCCGTACAGGAGGATATTCAAGAGCTATGAGCAGATTAAAGACAGACTCAATGACCATGTTTCAGCATACATTCTTTTCTGGGGTTTAAAATCAATAGCAATGTTTCTGCTGGCAATAATAGCAGGAATCTTCTACATAACTATTGGTTATCCGCAGGAACTTTTCATCGTACTTAATGGCCTTGTGCTTGCATACCTTTTTGGAAATCTCCAATTGCTTATGCAGGAAGTTTTCTTTGTTAAATTTAAACAAAAAACCGCAACATTGTTCAACGTGCTTTCAATGATTGTTTTCCTTGCCTCGCTTTTATTACTTGTACTTTATCCAAGCGTGGAATTTTACGTAACACTTATTGTGCTTAAGGCAGTGATTACTGCAGCAGGATTCATCGTGCTTTCAAAAACAGATATAGGTTTTATTTTTTCTGTTTCAAGGGATGCGAAGAAACTTGTGGAGGACGCAATTAGGGAGTTCGCGATTTATGATCATGTAATCGGTGCTTCAATTGAACTGGTGAGCAAGGTGTTTCTTTTTGTGCTTGGCTTTTTTGTGGTTAAGGCTGTTGTCGGAGATTACACGATTGCACTTTCGCTTGTAAACTTCCTGACATTTTTCCCGTTGATAATTTATCGTACCACAATGCTGGCTATTACAAGAACATCAACTGTTGAGGGACTTGAAAAAGTGTTGTCTGCATTCACAAAATACGCAGTAATTTTTTCAGCAATACAATATGTTGTCTTTCTTCTTGTACTTAAGTTCATAATCAATAATGTAGTACATGATGGAGTTGGTGACATCTGGATTTATGCCGCAATGCTTGGTTTGGGAGTAACTGTTTTCAGTGCGGGTCAGCCAATACATGCAGTTGCGCTTCTGCGTGCCGACATCTCAGAATATTTTAATAAAATAATCCTGCCAATAACGGGAATTGCGGTTGTTGGATATGTGATTGCAGCATATTTTTCACAACCAATTTTTACAGGGGTAATTTTTATTTCAGCGGCTATTATAATCAATGTGCTCGCTTATTTGCACATTAAAAAGCACGCAAAAGTCAGGATAAGAAAGCAGTTCATTTACCCTGAGGAAAAGGAGGCTATAAGGCATTTGCTTGCAAAAATAGGCGTCGTAGAAAAAAATAAGGCTTGAACCAATATACTTTTAACTGTTAAAAACTATTATTGAAAGAAGGATTATTATGCTGGAATTCGCAAAGAAAATTGCTGTACAGGCAGGAAAAAAACACATCATGGCTTTTAATAGGCACAAATTCAAAGTTAATTATAAATCCAAATTTAATCCGGTAACAAAGCAGGATAAAAGCGTTGAAACCTATCTCCAGAGAAGCATTTCAGAAAAATATCCTTCACATGGAATTATAGGCGAAGAGGGCACAAGCAAAAAGGGAACAAATGGATTTACTTGGGTTATTGATCCACTTGACGGCACAATAAATTTTATCCGGGGGTTTCCTTATTTTACAGTTTCAATTGGAATAATGAAAAATGATAAACCTCATATTGGAGTCATTTACAACCCAGTCTCTAAGGAATTGTTTTATGCAGAGCGCGGAGAGGGTGCTTTTATGAACAATTCAAAAATTCATGTGAGCAAAACTTTTAACATTGGTGAAGCATATTTTTCCACAGGATTCAGATACAAAAGAGGAAAAGGATTTATAAATCCTTTGAAAAAAATTAGGACTGTTCTTGAAAAATCCATGGTAGTAAGAAGGACAGGATCTGCTTCAATGGATTTATGCAATGTTGCAAAAGGCACTTTTGATGGTTTTTTCATGTATGATTCAAAAAAATGGGATGTGCTTGCAGGAGTCACAATAGTAAAGGAGGCCGGTGGGAAATTCGATTTAAAAGATAAACAAAGAGAAAATAATGTAGATGTTATTGCAACAAACAGCAGACTTAACGGACAACTGAAAAAAATATTGGGGTGGACATAATGGCACAGAAAAAAAAATTCAAATTGTATATAACGGATTATTTCAGAAGGAATATAAAACTTGATCCAAAACTTCTTGGAAAGGACATTGAAGTTAAATTATTACAGCAACCGGATGAAAAAAAACTTTTTCCTGAAATAGAGGATGCTGATGCACTCATAGTTGACAAGACACTCATAACAGCATACACCCTTGAAAAATTGACGAAGTGCAAAATCATTGCAAGGTTTGGAATTGGATATGATAATGTGGATATAAAATCCGCTGGAAAAAATGGAATCTATGTGTGCAATTGTCCTGATTTTTGCCACGAGGAAGTTGCAGATCATGCAGTAGGTTTGATGCTTTCAATGACAAGAAACATTGTTGGTTATAATAACGGGTTGCTTAAGGGAGACAAAAGCAAATGGAGGCCTTTTGGACTCGCATCTACAAAAAGATTAAGGGATAAAACAATCGGTCTGATAGGATTAGGAAGAATAGGCAAGGAGGTTGCAAAGCGCCTTCAGGGGTTCAGAGTCAAAGTACTTTTTTATGATCCTAATGTGTCGGCAATTACTGGAAATGATTATGGTGCAATAAAGGCAAATAGTGTTGAGGAGCTTGCCTCAAAATCAGATATAGTGAGTTTCCACTTGCCTTTGAATCCTGAAACAAAGGTAATGGCAAATGACAACTTTTTTTCAAACCTGAAAAAAGGAGCATACCTTATCAATACCTCGAGGGGCGGCATACTTGATACAAAGGCATTGCTCAGGGCAATGAAAAAAGGCATTGTTGAAAAGGCCGCATTGGATGTACTTGAGGAAGAACCGATAAACTTTGATGAACCACTCATAAAAAAATGGCTCGCGGATGAAAAGCTCCAGAGCCATTTGATACTTACTCCTCATGTGGCATTTTATTCACCGGAATCAACTGAGGAGATACAGGGAAAAATACTCAAAAATATTCATCTCGCATTCGCTGGAAAACAACCGATTAACTGTGTGAATCTGGACCATTACAGGAAAAATAAAGATAAATGAAGCAAATAAAAAAATAAAGGAAAAAAAAAATCAGTTTGATTTGTTTTTTCTTGTTGTGTAAAGGATTTTTTCCTGTATTTTTCTGTTGCGTTTTATCATTTCCGCAACAAGACCCATTATCAAAACCTGGACGCCTACCACAAGAAGCATTGAGCTGAGTATTGCTGTTGGAAGGTAAGGTGTAACAAGACCTGTATTATAAAAATGAACTATTACTCTAAATCCAAAGGCAAGTGCAAGCAGGCACATCAATGAACCTATTGTCACAAATACGCGCAAGGGTTTGTAGCTGATGTAAGTTTCCACAACAGTGAAGCCTGCTTTTTTTGCGTAAATGAAAACGTTTGAAATTAATCTGCTTTTTCCTGTGCGCTTTCTGAAATCAACAGGAACTTCTTTAATAACGAGTTTTTTTTCCCATGCCTCAAGAATGGTTTCCTGTGTGTAAGTATAATCGGAAAAAACATTAATCTTGAGCGCGGCATCCCTTGAAAATGCCCTGAATCCCGTTTGTGCATCGCTTATGTTCATGCCTGTAAGGAATGAAACCATTAGTGACATTGCCATGTTGCCCCAGTATTTTTGCATTGGCATATCCTCAATTTTTCCCTTGAATCTGGAACCAAGAACTATGTCTGCTTCGCCCTTCAACACTGGGTCAATAACAGCAGGAATTTGCCTCTGATCATACTGGAAATCGGCATCGGTGTTCACAATTATGTCAGCGTCCATGTCAAGCGCCATTTCAAGTGCCCTTGAAAAGGTAAAAGCAAGGCCCTTGTTGGATGAATTTTTTACAACTTTGGCGCCCTTTGAAATTGCAACTTTTGAAGTAGAATCTTTTGAACCGTCATCAACTACGAGCACTTCAATTTTGTCAATGCCGGAAATCTTTTTTGGAATTTCATCAAGTACTTTTCCGAGGGTTTTTTCCTCATTATAAGCTGGTATTGTAACAACAAGTTTCATGGTGAATCACTAATGAATTTCAATAAAATAAACCTTTCCCTACCAAAAAAAATCAATTAAAATCATTTATTTGCCCTATACCAGTGAAGAAAATTCTCAATGCCTTTTTCAATGCCTGTTTTTGGTGAATATCCAAGGATTTTTTTTGCCTTGGAAGTATCAGAGAATGTTTCGAAAACATCCGCCGAATTCGGTTCGGCGAACTTTTTCACCGATTTTTTTCCAAGCAAATTTTCAATTACTTCAACAAGATGATTTACTGTTACTGTTCTTGAACAACCTAAATTAAAAACATTGAATCCTGAATCCATGGAAAGGGATGATATTATGCCGCTTACTGTATCATCAATATAAGTGAAGTCCCTTTTCTGTGTGCCGTCGCCAAAAATAGTAATTGGTTTATTTTCCATTATTGCTTTTGAAAATTTGTAAACAGCCATATCATGTCTGCCCCTTGGGCCATAAACGCTGAAAAACCTGAGCACGTTGACAGGAAGCCCGTAAAGATGGTAAAATGAATAGGCAATTGCCTCCATAGAAACCTTCGAGGAAGCATAAAAGCTAAGCGGCGTATTTGTCGGCATAAGCTCATTGGAAGGCGTTGGATTGATACCATAAACGCTTGAGGTGGATGCAAGTGCAATGCTTTTCACCTTTTCCTCAAGGCCAAGGCGGAGTATTTTGTATGTTCCTATAATATTTGTTTCAAAATAAAGTTCAGGATAAATCGTTGAATCCCTTACGCCTGCTTTTGCGGCAAGATGGACAATGTGCGTTATATTTTTTCCTTTCAGCTTGGAGAGTTTTTTTTCGTCAAGTATGCTGCCTTTAATCAGGGTTGCATTCGGGCGTCCAAAAATTTGTTCGTTTTTTTTGTATGTTTCTTTCGGATAATAGCCGGAAAAATCATCAATACCTATAACTTCATGCCCTTCATCAAGGAGCGTTTCGCATAAATTTGTGCCAATGAAACCACAGGCGCCTGTAACAAGAACTTTCATTTTGTCTTTTTGAATCATTGGAAATGCCCCTTATACCAGGCGTATGTTTTTTCAAGGCCTTTTTCAAGGGAATACATTGGTTCCCAGCCAAGCACTTTTTTTGCAAGAGAAATATCAGCAAGTGTCTGATGGGCATCGCCGACAATTCTGCCCTTGCTTACAGGCGCAAGAGATTTTCCTGAAATTTTTTCCACCATTTTCAGAACTTCAATAAGAGAATGATTTTTTCCTGTACCTATGTTAATGGAAAGCCTATTTGCTTTGCCTGATTTTTGCATTGCAAATTCAAATGCGTCAACAACATCCTGAACATAGGTAAAATCCCTGAGTATTTCACCTGAACCGAATATTTCAGGGCTGGTTCCTTTCACAGCACACGCCATAAAATTCGCAACAACACCGCCTCTTGAAATGGATTGTCTTGGACCATACACATTGAACGGTCTTAAGGAAACAGCATCAAAACCGTAATTTTCTGAATACATGTTGCAGTACTTTTCACCCATGAGTTTTGAAAGACCGTATGGATTTGATGGATTCTGCGGTTCGCTTTCTTTTTGTGGCGCGGCTGCATGGTCGCCGTAAACAGCAGAGCTTGAGGCAAAAATCACTTTTTTAATATTATTTGCCCTTGCGGCCTCAAGCACATTGATTGTGCCCT
>PCWY01000086.1:6134-8940 GCA_002762975.1 Candidatus Diapherotrites archaeon CG11_big_fil_rev_8_21_14_0_20_37_9
GGGGTAATAACTAATTTTTCATCATTTGCAGAGGTAGAGAGATCTATTATCTACCTTATTGCTCTTGTGGTTGCTTTTGACTCCTTTACCGCAACATTTTTTGCAGTATTTAGAGGGCTTCAAAACATGAAGTATGAAGCTTTTGGGATGATTGTTACTCAATTTGCAACAATAACAATTGGCTTGCTTTCGTTACATTATGGTGAGGGCATACGAGGTCTTTTCATTGCGACGCTATCGGGTAGTATTATTAACTTTTTTTACGCATTTACAGTAGTAAAAAAACGTTTAGGCATCATGCCTTCCTTCCGGTGGCAAAAAGACGTCATTATAACATTTCTAAAAACTGCTGTTCCGTTCGCACTTGCGGCAATATTAGCTAAAATTTTTACCTATACAGATAGATTTATTCTTCTTATACAAAGCGGAAGGGAGTTTGTTGGGTATTACGCAACCGCTAACAAATTAACTTTTGCCCTTGAATTTCTTCCTTCGGCTTTTGCTGCGGCTTTTTATCCTGCAATGAGCGCTGCGTATGTAGCTAATAAAAAATTACTGGCAACAATTTTTGAGCGGTCTTTATTTTATTTAATAATTCTAGCGGCTCCAATCGCAATTGGTTCAGTTTTTTTAGCCCACAATATTTTTGTGACGCTATGGGCAGGGGACTACCTTCAATCAATAATTCCCTTTCAAATAATGATTTCTTCTTTGGTTGTTATATTTTTGAATTTTCCAATTGGTTCGTTTTTAAACGCCACGAATAATCAAAAAATCAACACAATTAACATGTCGATTACCGTTTTGGTTAATATCGCTCTAAACCTTATATTAGTTCCTCACTACCAGCATGTTGGGTCAGCAATTGCAACGGCTATCTCGGAAGTATTACTATTTTCGCTTGGGGTAAGACGCGTCAGCAAACTTATTTCAATAAACGTACGAAATTTGATAAAAACATTTTTTGGCGCGGCAGTCATTTCGCTTATTCTATCGTTAATCATTGATTATGTTGCTGGCGAAAAATCACTGTATATTCTTATTCCAGTTTACGGCTCATTGTACGTAGTTGGGCTCTTTGTTTTAAAAATATTCACGACGCAAGACGTAAAAACAATATTACGAGCTGTTGTAAGTAAAAAAATATGAGAAAAACACTCTTTCTGGTAGAAGAGTATCCTCCCTATAAGGGGGGCGTTGGACGTTTTTTACATCAACTTGTTTTTTATCTGCCATTCGAAAAAAGGACTGTTATTGCCCAACACCAGAGAGATGTTGAGCACCCAGAGGATGTGCAATCAGTACAAATGTTTGCTCCCTACATTTGGCCTCATTGGCTCCCCGTGCTTTTTAAGTTACTACGAATAGTGCGAATTAAAAAAATTGAGCATCTTGTTGTTTCATCCGTACTGCCTTATGGTCTCATTGCTTTAGCTATAAAATTTCTAAAAAAAATTCCTTATACGGTTGTAGTCCATGGTATGGATATCTTGCATATACAAAAAAATCCTTGGAAACGTCAAATTGCAAAAATTGTTTTATCAAATTCTGATTCAATTGTTACCAATAGCACGTTTACCAAAAATCAATTACATGCATATTCCATAAACAACACAAAAAGTGTCATTATTCACCCTGAGGCATACTGTACCCCTGAAGCGTTTACGCCACGGATTTCTTCAAAGGTACAATCTTTTATTAAAGGTAAGAAACTAGTTTTATCTGTGGGTCGTTTAGTAAAACGTAAAAATTATAAAACAGTCATTGAGTTAGCTTCGAGATTCAAACAAAATCAAGGTGTTGTTTTTCTGATATCAGGTGATGGTCCAGAAAAAACGGTTTTGCAAAAACTCATTCAACAGCAAGAATTAGAGTCAACGGTTCGTATCGTACAAGCAGATGACGAAGAATTAGCAGGTTTATATTCACAAAGTAAATGCGTTTTATTTATCCCCACCTCTTTTTATGGTGATGTAGAGGGGTTTGGAATAGTAGGCACAGAGGCTGCGAGTTTTGGAATCCCCTGTATAGCCAGTAACCAAGGGGGCGTCCCAGATGCAGTTATAGAAAATCAAACAGGCCTGCTTTTTGATCCGTTAGATATTAATTGTATTTATAATGCTTTACACCGTTTTTTGTTTGATGAGAAATATTGGCAAGAATTTCACAAGACTATTTTGGATTATACCCATAAAAACAAGAATAATCATGGCTCAAGTCAATTACTAAAAATGTTACTTGGTGATATGGGTGAATCAGATATTTCGGTGGTCATTCCAGCCTACAACGCCGAGTCCACAATTTTACCGTGTATTGAATCTATACAGCGCCAAACGCTCCAGCCAAAAGAAATTATAGTTGTTGATGACGGATCGACCGATCTCACTTCAAGGTTGGTTGCTTCCCATAAACCAAAGGTGGTACTGCTTAGCCAAAATAATTCAGGAGCGCCAAAAGCAAGAAATAGAGGAGCAAAACTTGCAACAGGAAGGTATGTCATTTTTTTAGATTCAGATATTCTTGCAAAACCTCGGATGCTTGAATGTATGAAGCGAACGCTACTTACACACAAAAACGCGTCTTATTGCTACTCTCGGTTTTACTTTGGATGGAAAAAGTTCCCCTCTTTTTCTTTTTCTGAAAGGTTGTTAAAAAAGCATAATTACATCCACACGTCCTCACTTATACGACGTAGTGATCTCGTTGAATTTGATGAAACGTTGCGGCGACACCAGGATTGGGATTTATGGTTAACACTTTTAAAACAAAATAAAACCGGGATACTATACCCCGAGTATTTATACAA
>PCWY01000018.1 GCA_002762975.1 Candidatus Diapherotrites archaeon CG11_big_fil_rev_8_21_14_0_20_37_9
AGAATGGGAAGAATTGAATAAAATTGCATCAAAAAGCAAATTTACTGAAAAAGATGCAAAAGACCTGTCTTCAAAAGTTGACAAAGAATTATTAAGGCACTTTGAGGAGTTAGCAAATGAAACTCGTAATAGACGCTAACATTTTCTTTTCAGCAGTAATAAAAGATTCCGGAACAAGAAAACTCATTGTTGATAGGAGACTTGTTCTATATGCCCCAAAGTATCTTATTCTGGAATTCTTCAAATACAAATATGAACTACTGAAAAAAAGCAAACTTACAGAGGAAGCATTCAACACCATATTCAAGAAACTTATTAGGCGAATAAGGATAGTTGATGATCTTGAAACAATGATTTTCTACGCTGCCGCAAAAAGGCTAATTAACGATGAAAAAGATGCTCCGTACGTGGCTTGTGCCCTCGCAATCAATGCAGAAGTATGGAGCAATGACCGGCATTTCTCAAACAAAAGAATAAAAACATGGAAAAAGGAAGATCTTTTCAAAAAAATGTACAAAGTGTAAAAAAAATGCAGGAAACTACTGCCCATGTTTTTCCAAAAATCCATTATATGAATTCATTACATCCTCAATGCCTGGAGCCTTCCAAACCTTATGATCAGTCCATGCTTCACAAACACTCTTGTACATGTTTGAGACAATTTCTTTAAGCTCAGCAGGCAATGGTTCAGGTTTCGGCCACATTGCCTTATCCACATTGTTCTTTTTTGCCTCTTCAAGCGCCTCATACCAAGGGGTTGTTTTGTAATAATCCCTGCAAACCTGCTTTGAAACATGAACACCATTCCACAGGAACCTATCCTCATCAAGTGTACCGCAAACATCCACAAGCAACAATTCATTCTTGGGACTGATTGCAAATTCAACCTTTCCATCAGCATGCTCAAGACCGATTGATTCCGCCTTTTCAGTGATAAAATCATTGATGTTAAGCACAGATTCCTTGAGTTCGTAAAGTTGATCCTCGGAAATTTTCGAAAGCTCAAGCGCCTCGTCCCATGACAAGTAACGGTCTGTCGGCTCAAGCTTTGTTGAAACATCCAAAAAAGTATTCTCAAACTTCTGCCCAGGCTGTGGCATTGATTCAAGACCAAGATCTTCAACATCCAACTGCCCTAATTCAAGTCTTTTGAAAACAGAGCTTCCCTTTGGCAATGAATTCCTGAAAATGATTTCCAAAGGCACCAAATAATTTCTGGTTTCTTCATAAATCTGGTTATTCTGAGGCATCAGTACGCGGACAAGAAGCACCTGCATCTTGTTTCCGCCAATAAGTTTTTTGAAATGGGTTTTGATATTGAACCTGTTTTCAAGTTCCTTAAAATTATAAGACGCCTGCCTGCACAAAGCCTCCCCTTTACCAGGAATAGTGTCAGGCATTTTACCATAATCAAAAACACTATAATCGTCAGTAAACTCAAATACACCCAAACCGAATGCATCATCCTCTGCTTCTCTTTCAACAACCAAATTTTTTACCGAACCCAAAAAAAACACCCCTATAAGAAAAGTAGATGATTTAATTTAAAAACCAAAACGGTTGCCAAACGCAAAAAAAAACAGAACGAATTATTTGTTTGCTTCTAGAACTTTCTTTCCCGCATCCTTTCTTAACTTTTTCAGCAAAGAATCGTGCTTTCCACTGAAATTTATTAATTGGAGAGCGATTATTGCAGCATTTTTGTAGCTGTTCAATGCAACCGAATAAGCACCCTGCATCTGGTCAAAAACTTTTAAAGCATCCTCTTTCGATGAAACGGATTTTACAGGAACCCTGATTGAAACACAATCAATTTCATCCAGTTCTTTTCCAGCATCAACAAATTCAATGAAAACATTTTCATTGGAAAATTCGCTTCTGAAACCTTCATTAAAAGGAATTCCGTTTTCTTCCATAAATGCCTTGCATTTATCGAAATATTTTCTTTCATCACCATATTCGGTTTGAACAAGAATGATTTCCCTCAAATTGCTCAAATAAAAATTTGTTAAAGCAACCGCATTTTGTACTCTTGATACCCCAACACATATTACAGGAACATCAGGAGGCATCTGGGCAACACTCAAAAAAGAATCTAATCCTTGATAAGCGCCTTCGCATGGAATTCCTATTACAGGAGCACTTGGTTTTTGTGCCGCAATAACTCCAGGGAGGGCAGCGGATAAGCCTGCACCAGCAATGAAAATTTTTGCATTAGTTTTTTTAAGAGCAGAATCTAACTCAGCAGGGGTTTTATGCGCGCTAAGAACACGGAATTCAAAAGAAATCCCCTCATTTTTCAGAGAATCGAGAAGAGGTTCAAAAACATTATTATCCGAAGCGGAACCGAATACAACAAAAACATCTGCCAAAACCAATCACTAAAATAACAGGAAACTAAAATCTTTTAAAATGAGTTCAAAAGGCAAAATAAATTAAGATTCATTTAAAAAAACTACATGCTTTTATTTTTAGGGATTATATGCCAGGCACTGTTGTAATCGGATCTCAATTCGGAGATGAAGGGAAAGGGAAAGTAACTGATTTTTACTCGGATAAGGCTGATCTTGTTGTAAGGTACCATGGAGGCAATAATGCCGGGCATACTGTTGTTGCCCATGGCGTTACATATAAATTCCATCTACTTCCCTCGGGAATTGTACATGGAAAAAGAATACTAATAGGGGCAGGGGTTGTCCTTGACCCAAGAGTGCTGAAAAAAGAGCTCTCGGAACTGAAAGGAAAAACCGATATAGGCATTGATCCAAGAACACACATCATAATGCCGTGGCATAACCTCCTTGATGCAGGAAGGGAAGAATCCAGACAGAAAATCAAAATCGGCACCACGAAAAGAGGAATCGGTCCATGCTATGCGGACAAGGCCGAAAGAATCGGAATCAGGTTTGAGGACCTTGTGGATGAGCAAAGGTTAAATGAAAAAATTGACGAAGTTTACCCTATAAAAAAAGCAATTTTAGAAAAAGTTTATGAAATAAAAGTCCCTTTTTCAAAAGAGGAAGTGTTTCAGGAATACTCTGCTCTTGGAAAGGAATTCAAAAATTATCTGCAGGATGTAAGCCTGGAAGTTAGCGATGCATTGCACGCAAAAAAGAACGTGCTTTTTGAAGGAGCACAGGGAACATTTTTAGACAATGATTTCGGAACATACCCATTTGTTACAAGCTCGCACCCTGTTTCTGGCGGAGTTGCTATAGGAGTCGGGATGGCAGTAAACAGAATTGAAAGAATAATCGGAATTGTGAAAGCTTACACTACAAGAGTAGGTTTTGGACCGTTTCCAACAGAGCAGGAAAATTCTGTCGGCGATTACCTTGTTGAAAATGGCAAGGAATTCGGCACGACAACAGGCAGGAAAAGGCGCGTTGGCTGGCTTGATTTACCCATGATGAGAACCTCAATGCGATTCAACGGTTTTACTGAAATTGCAATTACAAAACTCGATGTCCTTTCCGGATTGGAGAAGGTTAAGGTTGCAAAAAGCTACAAGGTCGGAGACAAGAAAATTGAGTTCTTTCCCTACAGCAATAAAGGCATTGAAAACTGCGAACCGGTATACGAGGAATTTGAGAGCTTTAAAATTACAGGAAAAGAAAAAAAATATTCCGATCTTCCGGAAACAGCAAGGAAATACCTGGAGTACATTGAAGAGGAAATCAAAGCGCCAATAACACTTATCTCAGTAGGCCCGGGAAGAGAGGAGACAATCCTCAAATAAGTTCCATCGCATCCAAAAGGACGAAGATTATATGCACCCCAACCGAGAACAATTGCGGAAGGGATGCATTGAGACAGCTGTTAAGACACAATTATAATCTGACAAACCACGGATTAAAATACATGTAAAGAATGGGACTTACTAAAGGCGCCACAAAAAAAAATAATTGAATTTGTAAAGAGCAAAGAACATGAAAAAAGATATGCGGAACTTATTGTAGTCCACAAGCCAATGTAAAAAAAATGAATCGCTCAACAAAAAAAATAAACTAAAAAAAAGTTATAGTGAATTCAACTTGCGTGGAAATTCTGCCTTTCAGAGTTCACTTCAGCATGGATTTTGCTGAAAGAATCCAAAAATTCAGCTATAAAAAAATCGCTTTTTTCTCCGAAAAGCGGTTTAAGCATTTCAATTGCCTTTGGTTTCATTTTATCAGAAACAAGAAGAATATTAATCATGTCAGGCTGATCCCTTAAAAGCTCGATAAATGCAACCCTGGATTCAACCCTGATTTCAGGCAGTTTGAGGGTTTTTTCAAGGGCAAATTTTGCGCACTCATTAATTGATTCCTTCACAGAATCGGCCATAATCCTCTTTTTCTTTCTTGTTCTGCCGAATACATTATCATTAATCTCTTTTGCCTTTTTTGAAAGCTCTGCAGCAGGAATATTTGTCATAGCAAAAATAGCAAAGAAAGTATTATTAAAGATTAATCCCTAATTTTAACAGAATTAGCTTGGCGGAGGGATTTCATGTACAAGCAACACCTGGATTATCTGAAAAAACACGACCCTGAATTAGAGGGCTACCTTGAAGATGAAAAAGCAAGGCAAATGGAAGGAATAGAGCTAATACCATCAGAAAATCTTGTTTCACAAGGCGTTTTAGAGGCACTTGGAAGCGTTGCAACAAACAAATATTCCGAAGGATACCCAGGAAAAAGGTATTACGGCGGAAACGAAGTAATAGATAAAATTGAAAACCTCGCAATAAACAGAGCAAAAAAGCTTTTTGGTGCGGAACATGTCAATGTTCAGCCAAATTCAGGAAGCCCCGCAAACATGGCAGTATACTGGACATTTTTGGAGCCAGGGGATAAAGCAATGGGGTTAAAACTTAGCGAAGGCGGTCACCTTACCCATGGACACAAAGTAAACTTTTCAGGAAAATTATACAATTTTTTACAATACGGTGTTGACAAAGAAACCGAAACACTTGATTATGCTGCAATCTTAGAGCAGGCAACAAAAGAAAAACCAAAATTGCTATTATCAGGATTCACAGCATATCCAAGAGAAATTGATTTTAAAAAATTCAGAGAAATTGCAGATGAAATAGGCGCAATATGCATGGCGGACATAAGCCACATTTCAGGTTTGTGCGCAGCAGGCGTTCATGAAAACCCTGTCCCTTATTTTGATGTTGTAACAACAACAACTCACAAATCACTAAGGGGACCAAGAAGCGCAATGATAATGTGCAAAGAAGAATTCGGAGAAAAAATCAACAAAGCAGTATTCCCTGGATTACAGGGCGGACCGCACGAGCATGTGATTGCAGCAAAAGCAGTTGCATTCAAGGAAGCAATGGAACCTGAATTCAAAAATTATGCAGAACAAATTGTGAAGAACGCGAAAAAACTCGCGCAGACCCTTAACGAAAATGGATTAAGACTTGTTTCAGGCGGCACTGATACACATTTGATGCTCGTGGATGTAACGCCTTTCGGAATTTCAGGAAAGGAAGCTGAAACTGCACTTGAAAAGGCAGCTATTTACTGCAACAAAAACACCATTCCTTTTGATACTCGAAGTCCATGGGATCCAAGCGGAATAAGAATCGGGACGCCTGTTCTTACAACAAGAAAAATGAAAGAAAAAGACATGGAAAGTGTAGGCGCACTCATAACGGAAGCGCTCCATAACGCAAAAGACGATTCAAAATTAAGGGAAATAAAAAGCAAAGTACTGAAGTTTTGCGAACAGTTCCCGTTTTACGAGTGATGTTGGGTGGCAGGAAAAATTCTCAGCGGAAAAAAGGTTGCGGATTCAATTCTTGAACATGCCAAAAAAGAAGTTCAGGTACTGAAAAAAAAAGGAATCACACCGAAGCTTGTTGTAATGCAGGTAGGTGATGACCCTGCATCAACAATTTATGTGAACAAAAAACACAAAACGTGCGTGGAAATAGGAATTGATTCTGAAATAAAAAAATTCGGAACCGAAATCAAATATACCGATTTTCTCGTGGAAATAGGCAACCTCAATAAGGATAAAAAAGTCCACGGCATACTTGTGCAGGCGCCATTGCCTGAACACCTCAGCCACAAAATGGTATATGAAACAATTGATGTGCAAAAGGACGTGGATGGTTTCCACCCGTGCAACCATGGAAAAAATCTTCTTGGAAAAGACGGGCTTCAGCCGGCAACACCGAAAGGAATTATGAGACTGCTTGAAGAAACAGGAATAAAAATCGAAGGAAAAACCGCAGTTGTTATAGGTAGAAGCAATATTGTTGGAAAACCAATTGCATTAATGCTCATCAATGCCGGGGCAACAACAACAGTATGCAACAGCAAAACAAAAAATCTGGGGAACATTACAAAAGAAGCCGACATATTAATTTCAGCCGTGGGCAAAGCAAATTTAGTGAAAAAAAACATGGTGAAAAAAGGCGCAATAGTAATTGATGTCGGCACAAACAAAAACAAAAAAGGAAAACTCTGCGGAGACGTTGATTTTGAAAACGTTAAAGAAATTGCAGGCTGGATAACTCCCGTACCCGGCGGAGTCGGACCCATGACAATAGCCTCACTCATAGAAAATACAATAAAAGCATGCAAGGTATTGGAATGCGCAAACTGATTCTTGGAATACTTGGCTCAACAAAAGGCACTGATTTACAGGCAATTATTGATGCAATTGAAAACAAAAAACTTGATGCAAAAATAGCTGTTGTATGCAGTGACAAAAAAGACGCATTTATAATTGAAAGAGCGGAAAAACATGGAATTGAAACACTTTATGTAAATTATAAAGAATTTTCTGAAAGAAAAGAAGCGGAAAAAATAATTGCAGAAAAATTCAAGGAAAAAGGAGTGCAACTTATTCTCCTTATTGGTTTCATGAAAATAATTTCACCCTACTTTGTAAATGAATTCAAAGGAAAAATCTGGAATATTCACCCATCACTTTTACCAAAATACGCAGGAGGAATGAACCTTGATGTACATAAAGAAGTTCTCAAAAATAATGAGAAAGAAACAGGATGCACATTGCATGAAGTGACAGAAAAAGTGGATGCAGGGAAAATAATACTGCAAAAAAAAGTGAAAATAGAAAAAAATGAAACCCCGGATTCGTTAAGGCTAAAGGTTCAAAAAAAGGAACAGGAGTGCTTTTTAGAAGCCCTTAAAATGATTACTGAAGACAAAATAATTATTGGTTAACCTTTTTCTTTTCTTAGAAAGAAAAGAAAAATCTTAGCGAAAAAGAAAAGAAGAAAAATACAATCATACCATGGTGAAAAAATGAAGATAAAAACTGCACTAATATCTGTTTCTGACAAAACCGGTTTGATTGAATTTGCAAAAGAACTTGAAAAAAATAATGTAAAGATAATTTCATCAGGCGGAACGCACAAAAAGCTCTCCGAAGCAAAAGTGAAATGCGTATCTGTTGAGGACATCACAAAATTCCCTGAAATGCTTGAAGGCAGAATCAAAACATTACACCCAAACATTCACGGCGGATTACTTGCAAAAAGAAACAAAGAGCATTTGGAACAGCTTGCAAAACAAGGAATTGAAACAATCGATCTTGTTGTAGTGAACCTTTACCCTTTCAAGAAAATAACATCAAAAGAAAATGTTGCAATTGAAGAAGCAATTGAAAATATTGATATCGGCGGACCTACGATGATTAGAAGCGCGGCAAAAAACCATGCTTATGTCGGCGTTGTTGTTTCCCATGAACAATATGCAAAAGTGCTTGCTGATCTGAAAGCAAATGAATTTGCATTAAGTGAAAAAATGAAAAAAGAACTTGCAACAGAGGCGTTCCATCACACCGCAATTTATGATTCAATGATTTCAGCATATTTGAGAGAAAAATATGCTACGGGAAAATTCCCAAATGAACTTACACTAGGATTTGAAAAAGCCGGTTCATTAAGGTATGGAGAAAACCCACATCAGGAAGCAGCACTTTATAAAGAACCAATAAGGGGAAAAGGCTGCCTTGTGGATGCAATCCAACTTAACGGAAAGGAACTCTCATTCAACAATTATAATGATACAAACGGTGCACTTGAAATAATAAAAGAGTTTGATGAGGCACCTGCGGTTGTTATAGTGAAGCACGCAAACCCATGCGGTGTTGCAACTGCAAAAACACTTGAAACTGCTTTTGAAAGAGCACTTGAATGCGATCCTGCAAGTGCATTTGGAGGAATAATTGCATTGAATAAAAAGTGTGACCTTGCAACCGCAAAAAAAATCACTTCTTTCTTTAACGAGGTTGTGATTGCCCCAGCATTTGAGGACAATGCCATTGAAGAACTAAAGACAAAGAAGAATCTGCGCATACTTGCCCTCGAAAATGTAACCAATAAAGTAAAAGGTTTCGATTACAAGCACATAACAGGCGGTTTGCTTGTTCAGGAAAAGGATTTCGTTGGCGAAATAAAGCTGGAAAATAAGGGCGAACTAGAGCTTAATGCTGAGGACAAAAAAGAGCTTGAATTTGCTTGGAAAATTGTAAAACATGTTAAAAGCAATGCAATTGTGCTTACAAAAAACAATGCAACAAT
>PCWY01000072.1 GCA_002762975.1 Candidatus Diapherotrites archaeon CG11_big_fil_rev_8_21_14_0_20_37_9
AAACTGTGAAACGCGAGAAAATAAAGCCCCATGACAGAGTTATTGTCAGCGTGAAAAAAGTCACGCCAATCAAAGAACTATTTGGAACTCTCAAATCAAAAAGAAGTACGGAAAGCATAATGAAAGAAATCGACGAAGGCTGGAAATAAATGGCAAGATTTTTTGTTGACACTTACGCATTCATAGAATATATAAACGGTAACGAAAAATACGCGCCTTATTTCGAGGGTAACGAGCTGATAACCTCAAGGTTTAACCTCATGGAACTATACTACAGTACTCTTTTAGAAAACCCTCAACTGGCTGACACTTATTTTGAATCATTCTCCACAATGCAAATCGATTTCAACGATGAAACACTCAAAAAAGCCATGCGCTTCAGAAAGGAAAACAAAAAACTCAAACTCTCATACGCAGACTGTATAGGATACCAAATATCACTCGAAGAAAAAGCAAAATTCCTCACAGGCGACAAAGGATTCAAAAACATGGAAAACACGGAATACGTGAAATGAACCTTACAATTAATCTAATCCCTGCCCTCTCTCCAACACCAATAAATATAGTCCTTCTCCCTATTCACCTCCTTTACTGACGTTAAACAGCACATTTTTATAGCGTTTTGATGCATAATTAATGCATAAATGGAGGTTTTTTTTTGTATGAGGACTACTTTGCAGTTTGAAGGCGTTCCTGAAGTTATTCTGGACAAGGCGGTCGAATTGGGTCTGGCGAGGTCAAAAACGGACGCAATAAGAATGGGCATATTTGCATTGAATAAGGAATACAACTTAATCAAGGACATTGAACTTGAAATGGTTGGCAGGAAAATCGAAAAGGAAAAAAGAGAAATGAAGGCGAAAGGCCAAAAATATATTGGCCTTGACGAAGCAATGTCAAAATACAGGTGAAACACTTGGATTTGGAAAAATGGCAGGTCAAACTCAAGCCAGGATGGGATGTTAATTTCAAAAAGTTTGATAAAAGCACACAGGAAAAAATATTCAAAAAACTAAAGCAACTTGAACAACCAATACAATCAATAGGCCTGCACTCCTCAAAATACCAAGTCGAAGAAACTGGACAATACCGCATCGCATTTGAGAATAATCCCAAAACAAGACCAAGAGAAGTTCACTTTATAGGCAACCACAAACAATACGAAAAGTGGTACAAAGAACAATAACCAACCCCCCATTGCTCCAATACCCATTCTATTTCCCCCTCCCTTCAACACCAACTAGTATATTCCAAGAATATGTTAAAGGAAAATGATTTTAGAAAGTTTTTGTAATATAAATCGCATTGGCAATCAGGCTCAGAAACATATTTAAAGTAGTAATCCCAATAGATTACTATGAAAACTGTTACTGTGAAGTTGCACGAAAACGAGGCTTTGGAATTGGACAATTTTGTCAAAAAAAAGAATTACCTGTCCAAATCAGAGTTCATTAGAAACCTCATAATGGAAAAACTGGAAAGCACTCGGAAAGAAAAAATAGGGTGGATGGTAATGGCTGAAAAATCCATGGAAAAAATATGGGACAACAAAAAGGACGAGAAAGAATGGAGCAAATACCTCTAATGCAAAGGGATTTATTGCTCGTGCCTTTCCCGTTTTCCGACCAATCCGGAAACAAGGTTAGGCCGGTAATGGTGGTAAGCAACAGAGCATTCAACGAACATTCAGAAGACCTTCTTGTTGTAGGCATAACCTCAAACATCTCACGCGGAAAATACACCATAAGCCTCTCCAGCACTGATTTGGAAGAAGGCCAATTATATTCAAAGTGCTGCATAAAAGCCGAAAACATCTTGAAAATAGAAAAAAGCATGGTAGTGAAAAAAATAGGCAAGGCAAAAAAGGAAAAACTCGAATCAACAATAAAAACAATAAACAAAATAATTTCAGCACAATAAAACACGACCCAACACCCATTCTATTTCCATCTCCCTTCAACACCAACAAATATATTCACTAGTGCCCTTCAATGCACACAAAGAGAAACTTTGATGACGTTGGATTTATTTCCATTTTGTCGGAAAAGATAATAATATATATCAATTTGATAGGTATATGTATAGGTGATTTTCATTGGGAGAAACTTTGGTCAGAATGGAAGGGGCACAGGAATTAATAGTTGACAAATTAACCAAAAACGGCCTTTACAAGACCCGCAGTGAAGTAATAAGGGCGGGCGTGTTAGAGCTTGCTGAAAAACACAAGCTGTTCAAGAATGCTAAGGAACTTGAAGACGAACTTGCGGTAAAGAAAATGCAAAAAATATCTGAAGAAATCAGCAAAGGCAAACTGAAAACACAAAGCTGGCAAGAAGTGAAGAAAAAATACAATTTCAAGTGATTCGGTTGTATAAACTAAACTTCGCGCCAGGCTGGGATAAATACTTTTCAAAAATGGATAAAGGCGAGAAAGAAAAAATACTCGGCAAAATAGAAAAAATAATGACGCTTGAAAAAGCCCGCCACCTCAAATTTGGTTCACCCTACTATGTTGTTGAATCTGGCCAGCACAGAATATGCTACGAGCAAAAAGGAAACACACGAACCATAGCATTCGCAGGCAACCACAAACAATACGAAAAATGGTACAAAAAACAATAAACAACACCAATTCTATTTCCCCCTCCCTTCAACACCAACAAATATATTCTTTGTTTGCGTTGATTTCTTTTGATGAATAATTCAAGGGTTTTCAAGAAGATGGTGAAGTACTTGCTTATTGCTTCCCGTGGGGGGCCGATGAGGGCGAGGATAATAAATGTGCTTATTGAGATGCCCCGTAATCCAAATCAGTTGGCGGATTTGTTGAAAGTGGATTACAAGACTATAACTCATCATTTGGGTGTTCTCAAAAAGAACAATTGGGTTACGGGCTCTGAGGATAAGTATGGGGTGATTTTCAAATCAACTTTTACAAATGAAGAAAAGGAGGCTTTCAATGAGGTTTGGATTGAAATTGGGAAAAAGCTTTAAAACTACAAAAAAGAGGTGTTTGTTATGGAAATAGCTGTTATAATAGAAGTTCTGAATGCGGTTCTTCTTATCGCATTGCTTTATGCATATGTGCAGAATTACAGGGAAATGAAAACAAATCTTGGGCTGGGCCTTATTTTATTTGCAGGTCTGCTTCTTATTCAGAATCTTCTTGCGCTTTATTTCCATTTGATGATGCATGATTTCTATTCAACGGAAGCGATGCAGCATGCAACTTTCCTTAATGGTGTACAATTAATTGCTCTTGCAATCCTGAATTATGTAACCTGGAAAGAATAAATCGCATGAAATTGGAAAAAAGCTTTTAAATGCAAAAAAACGATTTGATGTAAAACAAAATTCGGAGGGTTTAATTATGAAAATTTTTTTAGCATTGGTTTTTTTTGGAATGGTTTTCCTTTTTGGGTGCGTTCAGACAACCCAGAGTGATTCTGTAATGCAGGATTCTCAGGGGGATAAAATGCAGGGTGATTCCATGGTTAGTGATTCAATGGGTGATTCGATGGGAGATTCTATGATTGGTGATGACATTGGAATGGATGATTCTGTGAATCATGGCGATTCAATGGGTGATGGGGATTCTAAGCAAACTGATGCTATGAATGATTCCATGGCTGATGCGCCTAAAAGTTCAACTGCTTTTGGTCCTACTTATGAGAGGTACACAAAAGCCGCTTTTGATGAGGCGAGGGCTGAAGGAAGGCCGATTTTTTTGGGTTTTTACGCAAACTGGTGCCCCACATGTCAGGCGCAAATGCCTGTAACCGCAGAGGCTTTCAAATCAATGGACATGCCTGAAAATGTTGCGGGTTTTGTTGTGCATTATAATGATGCGGAAACAAATGCCGAAGACAATGATGCTGCAAGAACCTTTGGTATTGCTTATCAGCATACACACATTTTTCTATCCCATTCAGGCGCGGTTGTGAAGAAAACAACAGGTCATTTAAGCGAGGCTGACATAATTGCTTTTGCTAAACAAGCGGAGAGCGTTTAATATGAATGATGCAAGGCTTAGGATAATTCTTAGTTCGGTTTTTTTCGTGCTCGGGTTTTCCATAGTTTTTTCAATTGCAGGAGTTTTGTTGCAAAGCGTGCTTTCAAGCGTTGCTTTTGATGCAAGGAACTATCTTAATTGGATTGCGGGTCTTGTCATAATTTTTTTTGGGCTCTTCATGCTCGGGGTAATAAAAATAAATTTTCTGCAAAAGGAGCATAAATTAAAAGTTAAAAAAACAGGGCATCAGTATTTGACCTCGTTTATTTTCGGGGGTGCGTTTGCAATTGGCTGGACTCCTTGCGTTGGCGCTATTCTTGGAATAGTTCTTTCGCTTGCTGTTACAGATCCGCTAATAGCATTACCTCTTATGCTTGCGTATTCCCTTGGATTGGGAATACCTTTCATTATTGCGGCAGTTTTCATTTCCCGTACAACAGGTTTCATAAAAAAAATGAGCCCTTATTTAAAGTGGTTCAATGTTGTTGCGGGAGCATTCTTTGTTTTGCTTGGAATTCTTGTTTTCACAAACAACCTGAGCGCGATTGCAAGTTTGTTTTCATTTGAGAATATTGTTTTCGGTGCGGCATCAAATGATTCTGTAATGTTTAATGGCGCGGATTTCATCCTGAAATTGGCTATTGCATTCGGAGTGGGTTTAGGTTCTTTTGTTAGCCCGTGCATTTTGCCATTGGTGCCTGCATATCTGACTTACCTTGCGGGAACTTCCCTTAAGGAAGTTAATGAAGAGAAAAAAATGTGAGGTTTTTTTATGGGTGAAAAAAATGCCAAAACAAATGGGGTGCGTGCAAATGCTATTTTGCAGCCGAACAATCCGATTTTGCTTTTGATAATAGGCGTTGCTATTATTGGGGGAATATTTTTTTTTCAGGGTCTGAGGGCAGATAATGGGGGCGGTGAAGTGCAGGCAATTAAGGTTGACAAATCCGGTTTTCAGATTGCACCTGAACTCCAAAGTATTGAAGGTTACATTAATGTCGATGAGTCCCTTACTCTTGAAAGTCTTAAGGGCAAGGTTGTTTTATTGGATTTCTGGACTTACAGTTGCATCAATTGCATCAGAACACTGCCTTACCTGAATGACTGGTATGAAAAATATGCGGATAAAGGATTTGTGATTGTGGGGGTTCATGCACCCGAATTTGAATTTGAAAAAGATTACATTAATGTGAAGGAAGCTGTTGAAAAATACGGGGTAAAATTCCCTGTTGTTCAGGACAATGGTTTTTCAACATGGCGTGCATACAATAACCATTACTGGCCCCATAAATTTTTGATTGATGCAGACGGTTACATTAGGTATGATCATATTGGTGAAGGCTCTTATGAGGAAACAGAGGCAAAAATAGTTGAGCTTCTTAATGAAAAGGATTCAGGAGAAAATATTTCTGTTGAGGATTCGGCCATAAAGCAGGATACTGATTTTTCTGGAATAGGTACGCCTGAAATTTATCTTGGTGCAAAATTTGCGAGGGCGCCCCTTGGAAATGCGGAAGGGTTTGCCCTTGAAAGCCCGATAGAATATTCAATTCCACAGGATCTCCAATCTAATATTGTTTATCTTGAAGGAACTTGGAAAACCGAAGATGATTTTTCAAGGCTTGTTTCCGATACAGGAAAGGTCGCATTGGTTTACAAGGCAAAGAATGTGAACATTGTTGCTGCTTCACCAACATCTTCGAAATTAAATGTTTTTGTTGATGGCGCCAACCTTGGAATGATTGATGTAAAAGAAGAGGATCTCTATACACTTGTTTCTGGAAAAGATTATGAGCCGCGCGCGTTGATTTTTGATGTCACAGGCAAGGGATTCGAGCTTTATACATTCACTTTTGGTTAACTTTTCATTCGGTTGCGGGTTAAGCTTTTTATTCCGTTGTTCTTTAGTAAGTAAGGTGTTTATTTGGCTGAATGGAATCTCAATGATCTTCACAAACCGTCAGAGTATAGTGCTTTGGTGAAGCGTCTGAATTCTCTTGTAAATAAATTCAAGAGTTATAGAAAAAAAATTCCTTCTATTTCAAAAAAGGATTTTTCCAAAGCCCTTGAGTTGAAGGAAATAATAGGTGAATTGAGTTCTAGACTTGGCGGGTATGCTGGTTTGTGGTCTTCTGAAAATACATCTGATCCTGAAAGGCTTTCGCATCAGGCAAATCTCTCGAGGCTGATGACTGATCTTGGTAATGATACAATTTTTTTCTTTGATTGGTTCAAGAGCCTTGATGAAAAGAAGGCAAAAATATTCATAAATTCAAATCTAAGGTACATGTACATGTTGCAGCGTATTTATGATTATAGGAAGCATGCGCTTTCCGAGAAAGAGGAAAAAATAATCAACCTAAAGGATCTTTCAGGAGAAGAACAATTAACTCGGATTTATGATCTCATGACCAACGGATTTACCTTTGATTGGCATGGCAAGAAAATTCCTTTGGAAACGATTGTTTCATACAAAATGAGTCCCGAAAGAAAGGATAGAGTTGATGCCTACACAAAAGTTTTCGCAAAGTACAGCGAAAACAAGGGTGTATTGAGTGAACTTTATAGGGGAGTTGTTTCTGATTGGAATAATGAGAACAAAAAGCTCAGGGATTTTTCAAGGCCGATTGATGTAAGGCATTTTGACAATGATGTTTCCGGAAAAACGGTTGATGCAATGCTCTCATCTGTCAGGGATAACAGAGGCATTTTTCAGAATTATTTAAAACTCAAGGCAAAGGCTCTTGGCATCAAAAAAATGGATAGGTTTGATCTTTACGCGCCTTATCTTGCAGGAGCAAAGGAAAAAAAGTACTCTTTTTCCGATTCTAAAAAAATTGTTCTTGATGCCTTCACTGATTTCAATCCAAGAGCAGGTTCTTTTGCGAAAAAGATTTTTTCGGACAACCATGTGCATTCTCCTGTAAAAAAAGGAAAGAGAAGCGGTGCATTTTGCTATGGTGTTGTAAAAGAAGTTTCCCCTTACATTTTGCTGAATTTTGTCGGAAAAAGAAGAGACGTTTTTACAATGATGCATGAGTTCGGGCATGGTGTTCATTTTATGGCGGCTGCTGAGAAGCAGAAAACCAATTTTTACACGCACGCTTCCCTTTGCCTTGCTGAAACAGCTTCCCTTTTCAGCGAAATGGTGCTTTTTAATCGTATGAAAAAATCCCTTTCAGGAAAGGAAAAAATCAGTTTGTTCGTAAACAAGCTTGATGATACTTTTGCATCAATTTCAAGGCAGGCTTATTTCACCGTATTTGAAATGAATGCTTTTGGTGCAATTGATTCAGGAAAATCAACTGAGGATTTGTTTGGAATTTATTCTCAAACATTAAAGGAACAATTTGGTTCTTCCCTGACTGTTGATTCAATGTTTGCTAATGAATGGCTTTACGTTCCACACTTTTATCACTCGCCATTTTACTGTTATTCGTATGCTTTCGGTAACCTTCTTGTCCTTGGTTTGTTTGATGCGTATAGAAAAGAGGGCAATAGTTTTTCAGATACTGTTCTGGATATTTTCGCTGATGGTTCATCAGATAGCCCTGAAAATATCCTTGCAAAGCATGGTTTTAATATTGCTTCAAGAAAATTCTGGGACAATGGATTCAGGCTTCTGAATGAGGAAATTAAGGAACTCAAAAAAGAGCTTTGATTTTTTTCCTTTATTAATTTACAAAATCGCTTATAGTTAATTATTTAAGTGATAATGCGTTTTGTTAATTGGTGTGATTTTGCAGCGTAAAAACCTTGTTTTATTGGCGGTACTTGATATCCTCTTACTTGTTTTTTTTGCAGTTTTTATTATTCTGCCTCAGGGTTCTCCTGGTTCTGAAGGCGTTATTATGGTTGGTGCAGGGGACATTGCTTCCTGTGGCAATGAGAATGATTCCGCAACTGCGTTGCTTCTTGATTCTATTCCTGGTGTTGTTTTTACTTTAGGGGATACTGTTTATGATAATGGCTCTGCACAGGAATTTTTGGATTGTTACTCGGATAATTGGGGTCGCCACAAAGACAGAACGCTTCCTGCATTAGGGAACCATGATTATAATACGCCTGGTGCAAAAGCTTATTTTGATTACTTTGATTATGCTGGTGAATCCGACAAAGGTTATTATAGTTACAATTATGGTGATTGGCACGTGGTTGTTCTGAATTCAAATTGCAATGAACTAGGCGGATGTGCTCCTGATTCAGAGCAGCTTGAATGGTTGAGAAAGGATTTAACTGAAGCAGATTCAAAATGCACTCTTGCCTACATGCATCACCCGCGCTATAGTTCAGGAACCCATGGTTCGCAGAATTGGTTGATTCCAATTTGGAATGCACTTTATGCCGGTGGTGTTGAAATTGCACTTGCAGGTCATGATCATTCTTATGAGCGATTTGCACCTCAGGATCCTTTCGGTACTCTTGACCCTGAATTTGGTGTTCGGCAATTTGTTGTTGGTACAGGTGGAATAAATCATTACGAGTTTCTAAATACTGCGCCTAATAGCGAGGTAAAAAATAATGATTCTTATGGCGTTCTGAAACTTACTTTAAAAAAAGAAAGTTATGATTGGGCATTTGTTCCTGTTGAGGGAAGCACTTTTACTGATTCAGGTTCAGGGACATGCCATTAATTATTTCTTTTTCAGAATAGGCAGGAAAGTAAGTGGGTTTTCAACAACTGTTCTGCCTTCAGGCATTTCACAAGGTTTTTTAGGTTCCTTGCTGAAAAAATAAAGTGTTTGCCCGTTTTTTGCTTTTATAGAATTCAGATAATATTTCTTTCCTTTGCTGTTTGTATGTGAGTAACCCATGATTAATTGTTTTATAATGTGTTATTTAAGATTTTTGCCTGGAAGTTTTATATGGATCAAAAGGATGCTTTTTCGCATTTTGACAAAATTGCAAAATCTTATTCAAAAAAAGATAAAATTGCCCTAATTCATGATCTTGATGCTGATGGTATTTCCGCAGCTGTTATTGTAATGCATTCGCTTGAAATTTTTAGAGGAAAAGGCCCTGATCTTGTTGTTACCCAAAGGTACAAAACAGTTGAAATTCTTCCTGAAACAATTGGGGCAATTTCCGCTGCTGGCATTTCAAAGGTTATTATTGTTGATATGGCTTCTGAGCAGGTATTCGATTCTTTGAAAAAACTAGAATCTGTTGTTGGGCACGTGCTTATTCTTGATCACCATAAAAGGTACACATATCCTTCAAGTAAAGGAGTTTTAATTCTCAAATCACAGGATGTTTCAGGTATTGACCCAAGCAGGTATCCTGCTTCAAAGCTTGTTTTTGATTTGTTTTCAAGACTTGTTAACCTTTCACAATTTTCCTGGATTGCCGCTATTGGTGTTCTTGGGGATAATCAATTAAAGCAATGGGAAACTTTTGTTCAAAGTGTAGTTGAGGAACATTCTGTTTCATTACATGAACTCAAAAAATGCATGCACATTATTTCTGCTGTTGAGGTTCTTGCGCCTCAAAGACTCAATGAGCTCCTTATGTTCATTTTTTCATTAAAAGAACCTGCTGATTTTCTCTCATCGGAATTTTCAAATTATTTAAATTCCCTTGAAAGTGAAATTTCAAGTACTATTGAAAAATTTAATTCACAAAAAGAATTTTTTAATGATCTTGATTTGGTTTGGTTTAATTTTTTCTCAAAAAATAATTTGAAATCCGTTGTAATAAACAGAATCAGCAATGATTTTTACCCAGATAAAACAGTTATCGTTGTGCAGGATAAAGGGGATGATTATTTGTACATTTCCGCAAGGCGCCAGGATTTTAAGGTAAAGGTGAATGATTTGCTTGAGGCTGCTGTTAAAGGTTTTGATGGTGCAGGTGCAGGCGGGCATATTCCTGCGGCAGCAGGAAGAATAAAGAAGCAGGATTTTACTGAATTCAAAAAAAGGGTGCTTGAGCAGCTTAAAAAATAATTTTTTTTTACAACTCTTTTACCTTGCCCATATAATAAATTTCATCTTCTACTGCAAAAACCTCGAATTCTCCTGCCTTGTTTATGAGTGGGCTCATTGTTTGTTCTTTTGTGACATCGCTTCCCAGCGAAAGCTGATTCATGGATGGCATTACAATAAGAGTTTTCTTTTGGTATTTGCCTTTAAGAAAGCACTTGTATTTTTCACTTTTTATTCCATCCCTTATTGAAACACAAGGGTGCTCATGACCAATAATTATTGTTTTTGCATTTTTCACTGATTCTTTTTCTGGTTCTTTATGGCCGTGCACGAAAAGAACCTTCGATTCGCTCAAAAATTCATCAATAACTTCAACGCCTCTGCTTTGCGCAACAGGTCCAATTATACTATCATGATTTCCTTTTACAAGAATAACTTTTTCGGAATTCTTTTTCAATAATTCAATTATCTGCACTGCTTCGCGCCACTCCTGTTCTGATATTTTTCCAAATTCGTGTTTAAGGTCTCCGTTTATTATTGCGGTTTTTGTTTTTCCTGTTTTTTCAAATATTTTTTCAATTATTTTTTTGATTTCATCAAAATTTGTTCTTGGGACAAAGAATCCTTCATTGTTAAGGAGTTCCTCTGCGCCCAGTTGCAGGTCTGTTATTGCTAGTAATTTTTCTTTTGGAATCCAGATTGCAAGGTCAATTATTTCAATTCCACTTGATATTTCAGTTTTCTTTTCTATGCTCATTCTAAATCACTTTACTTTGCTTTTTCACTTTTTTCATAAATCTTTTCCATGATTTGTGTATGCATTCTTTTTATGAATGCCCTTTTGTCTTCCATTTTCATTATGTCCATGTAGCCTTGCATTGCAATGTTCCATGCAAAAGGACTTGGTATTGAGGATTGCACATACTTCACCTTTATTAACCCTTGGGAAATACCGTCAACTACCTTTTGTGCGCCGTTTATGTCCATTGCATCTTCAAGGACTTCTCTTCTTGCTTCTTTTAGAATCACAAAATCATTTCCAATCCTGCGAACAGCACTAAGTAATAATCTTGATGACATTTGTTGCCTTCCTACGCTTTTGCTTCTGCCTTTGTAATTGCGTAAAATCATTAATGCTCTTGTTGCGCAATGCCTAAAGCGTCTTGAAAGTATTTCTGTGTCATTTACTGCCATTTCAAGTATTTTTTTCAGGTCTTTTGGATTAACTGCAGTTATTGCTTTTTCAATTGGCATTTTATCATCGCCTGAAAGCATGAATCCATTATCATTCATTGTTATTTCAACATCTTTGTGCATTATTTTTGACAGGGCAAAACCATATGCAAAGCTTAATGCATCGTTTGTTTTTCTTCCGTAAAGGGAGTGGAAAACAAGGTGGGTTGTGTTGCCTTCCCTGTATCTCTCAATTATTATTTTTCCATTGTTTGGTATTTCTAGGTATTTGTATTGCTCGTAGAAATATTCAAAC
>PCWY01000019.1:0-1340 GCA_002762975.1 Candidatus Diapherotrites archaeon CG11_big_fil_rev_8_21_14_0_20_37_9
GCCTTGTTATTAGCAATATTAAAAGTGTATGTTAAAAGATATATTTATATGCTTATTTAGGATATATTTATTCATGGTTATTGTTGAGCAATTGCAGTTAATGCATTCCCCGAGGTTGGCAACTGTTTTAATGGTTGAGGATAATCTTGAAAAGGCTGGGCAGGTTCTTAAAATAGCCGAACTCAAGCGCAGGCTTCCAAAAAAGGTAATGCACAGCACCCTCATTCAGATTCTTGATTACCTCCAACAGAGTGGCAAAATCCTTTTCACCACAAAGGGAGTCCTTTGGATTTACAGACCGCCATCAGAACTTGAAAACATGAAAAAAGGCGGGCTGGAAATATGAATGACAAAAGACCAGTTCGAATCATTTTGAAAGAACAAGCCAAAGCAGAATTCGAAAAACTGAATAAAATTGTAGGAAAACAACAAACAAAGGGGATCACAAATTCTGAGGAAATGAAACTTTTGAAAGCAATAAAACAAAAATCGGATTTGATAAAACAAAACCCCCTTTACGGAAACAACATACCGAAAAAACAAATCCCAAAAACATTGACAACATCCAATTTATTCAGGGTTGAACTGACCGGATACTGGAGAATGTTATACTCTCTTGAAGGAAACCAAATAGAAATAATCGCATTTGTCCTTTATCTAGTTGACCACCCAGCTTATGACAAGCTATTTGGATACAAACGCAAATAAAAAAACTTTTCACAAATTTACACCGTTCACAAACCTCAATATCTGCTTCGTATTTGTCGAGATTATTTCAAAGTTTTCGAGTATTTTTTCTTTATCGCTAGTATATAGTGCGAGGTAGTTTGGCGATTTGTTTTCAAAACCTAAAATCTTAGAAACAACGTAAACGGTTGCTTCTGCTTGTATTTCTTTTTCTGTTTTTGAAAACTTTTTACCCTCGACAGAATAGTGTGTGAGTTCGTGTGCGATTTCGTGGATTAGGGTGTTTACTTTGGTGTTGTCGCTTTGGTTGGAACCAATAACGATTTTCCCGCCTTGGGAGTAGCCATAGAGGCCGTTTATACCGAGTTCTTTGAATTCGACGGAAATTTTTTGTTCTTTGCAGTAGGCTAAGAGTTTGTTTAGAAGGGGTTTGGAGTCGTTGCCTTTTAGTTCTACGTCAATTTTGGGTAGTTCTTTTCCCTTTGTTTGGGAAACATCAAAGACGTTTACTGGACAAAAGTAGGTTTTTGTTACTTCTTGTTCTGTTCCGTTTGCAATGTTTTTTTCAGTAACTTTTTTGGTGAACGGAGCCAGTTACCATTCTCTAAAAAGCGCAAAAGAAAGAGACTTGTACAGACAAAGAGTACTCGAAT
>PCWY01000019.1:1364-8387 GCA_002762975.1 Candidatus Diapherotrites archaeon CG11_big_fil_rev_8_21_14_0_20_37_9
TTTGGAGTAGAGACTGGTGGAAAAACGAAGATGCTGAAATCAAAAGAATAGACCGAGAACTAAAACAATTAATCTAAAAAAAGGGACTTTAATAGTCCCCCGGCTTCATGAAGGTAACCGCTTTGGCGTTGGCCGCAATTCGAATTTTATTCTGCAGCTAGGTTTTCCAAGAGTTGTTTGTTTTCTTGTATGCTTTGTTTGATTGCTTCGTCTACGCTGTTTGGTTTTTTTGCAGGGGTTAGGTGTTCTTTTAGGAATTCTTTTATTTGCTTCAGGTTTTTTTGTTGGTTGGCGTTTTGCCAGAAGAATTTTTCGTCTTCGGTGGTTTTATTTTTCTCTGCTTTTAGGTTTAACTTGAACCAGTTTAGCCTGAGAAAAGCGTCTGTGCAGACGAATGCGGTTCTTTTGTTACCATCCTCAAAGGGGTGAATTCGAGGAAATTTGTATAGAAAATTTGTTAAACTATCCATTAAATCGAGGTCGAATATTGTTGGAATCCAGGTTAGGTCGGTCATGATTTTAGTGTTTTTTTTCTCAACTAGGTTGTGGATTTGAATTATTTTTTCAGGAGTGAAAATCAGGTCTTTTAAAGTAAGAAACTGGGTGGAGTTTACTTCAGGCCTGTTTTTGATGTTTGAGAGGTATTCTGCGAACCTTTGCCTGGCCAGTTCTGAATAGTTGATTTCTGGGTATTCCTGCATTACGCTGTACATTTCGCTTGGAACTGACAGGGTTATTGTTTTGCTTGCCATAAAAACCACTTTTTTAGTATTTTATTTAATGCACATAATTAAATAAAAAGTTATCTTTTTGGGTTTTTTTACCAAAAACTGGTTTAAAACTGATTTATTTGAGTATTTTTACAATAAACCACTCATTTGGGTTTATATTAACGATTAAATTGAGAGGTTGAGACTAAATGTATTCTGAGACCATAGAAAGGCCTTATTCCAAGGATGATTTAGCAAAGGCTAGAAAATTGGTTGCGGACATTAAGGAAGCCAGAAAAGACCCTGTATTTATTGCGGCTGCCAAACAATTCTACAAGCAGCACACCGGAAAAAACTTGTAATTTTACACTAACTTTTTGAAGCTAATATAAAGGGATAAACTGTGGTGTACGCAACCCATTCCTTTCGTTGACATTTTTGTATGCCTTAATTGCATCTTCTGACGACATTGTTTTTCTGACTTGAGGATGGAAGTAATTCAAGTGCAGTTTTCATTCCGTATAAAACGGCATGGGATGTACTTGGTATTGAAAAAAATACTTACTCCTCAATTGAAGCGAAAGCAAATGATGCGGAGCTTGTTGAACAATTAACCTTGGAACTTGAAGCATCGCTTAGATTTTCAAGGCGCATTACAGAAAGGAATCAGGATTTTTCTGTTTCGAATTCGCTTTCATTTCAACAGCAGATAAATGATACACTAGGAACACTTACACTTTTCTTGGGGCAATTGCAGCTATATCACTCATTGTTGGCGCTGTCGGAATTGCAAACAGCATGTTCACATCTGGTCTTGAAAAAACAAAAGGAATTGGAATAATGAAGGCGCTTGGTGCTACGGAAAAAGAGGTGCTTGAATTATTTTTGATTAAATCCGCATTGTTTGGATTTTTCGGCGGAGTTATAGGCGCGGCCATCGGAACCGGCGCATCTGTTATTATAGGGAGTTTTGCGACAACCCTTGTGACACCTCAGCTTGTAATAATAGCGATAATTCTTTCGGCAATTATAGGGATTATTTCAGGAATAATGCCGGCACGTTCCGCATCAAAACTTAGACCTGTTGAAGCACTTAGATATGAATAAGATTGGACAACAAAATATGCCTGTTTCAAAGCAGATTAACCAAGCTTATTTCATTACAGCAATGCATGAAACTTCTATGAGCGCATCAAGGGGCAATTTTGCCACCTGAACAACCTGCCTTGCAGGCTTTACGCCTTTTGCGAAACTCAGGGAATAAATTTCGTTGAACCTGCGAAAATCATCCATATCACTTAGATAAACTTCGACTTTCACAACATCCTTGAAACCGAGCTCAACCTTTTTTAAAATTTCATAAATGTTGTCAAAAACCTGCTTTGACTGCTCCTCAATTCCGCCTTTAACAATTGTGTTTCTGTCCGGATCAACTGGTAATTGCCCTGAAACAAAAACAAAGTTGCCCGCAATAACTGCCTGTGAATAAGGTCCTACTGCAGCAGGCGCTTTATCTGTTTCAATTTCTCTTAATTTCAATTTTTCCTCTTTCATGTATAAATTAGGTTCAAAGCAGTATTTAAAGGGGAATTTTGGTTTTTTGGATAAAAAAAAGCAATTATTATACACTCTAATTCATTTTGTTATACATGGTTTCTTGGACAAAAAACATTTGGGATTTACTGATAACACTTTCTTTACTAATTATTGTTATCACGCTTATAACCGAATTTTTTATCCACTTGGATAAAGATACTATGGAATTGCTTCATACAACAGAGATTTTTGCACTTTCTTTTCTTTTTATGGAACTTGCACATGACTTTTATCTTGCAGAAGACAAGAAAAAATTCGTTGCAAAGGAATGGCTGCGTATAATCAGTTTTATTCCATTTGCCACGGTTTTCAGGTTCGCTTTATTCGCAAGAACGACAAAGGTAATGCAGTTCCTCGGTTCACTTTGGCTTCGGGTAAAGGTTTTTCTCCGCATCGAATCGGTTACCGCAAAAACAGGGCAATCTGTGGTTCATGCCTCAAAAGCAACAAGAATAATGAGGCCTGTTGCACAGTTTTTCAGTAAAAAAGAAGAGTATGTGGAAAATGCAAGAAAAAAGAAAAAAAGAAATTAACAATTGCAAGGATTTATTTTAATAATCAAATGTAATTGTATCTACTTGGTGCCATACATGAAGGTTAATGAAAAAACCGAAAAAATAATTTCAGTGAAAGGTCTCACAAAAAAGTTCGGTGAATTTACTGCTGTTGATAATATTTCTTTTGATGTTAAAAAAGGCGAAATTTTTGCTTTTCTTGGACCCAATGGCGCGGGAAAAACAACCACAATTAAAATGCTCACAACTTTGCTTGAAAGCAATTCAGGCGAAATAATGGTTTCAGGAAAAAAGATTTCTGATAAGGATGGCGTGCGCAGCACATTTGGAATTGTTTTTCAGGACCAGAGCCTTGATGATGAACTTACAACTTATGAAAACATGGAATTCCATGGCGTATTTTATGGAGTAAAACAGCCAGAAAGAGCAATAAGAATTGAATCAATGCTGAAGCTTGTTGATTTGTGGGAAAGGAAAAATGATTTTGTAAAAACATTTTCAGGCGGAATGAAAAGGCGCCTTGAAATCGCCCGTGCTCTTATCCACGAACCTAAAATCCTTTACCTTGATGAACCAACAGTTGGTCTTGATCCGCAAACAAGAAATTATATTTGGAAATATGTGAATGATTTAAGCAAGTTAAAAGGAATGACGATTTTTTTCACAACACATTATATGGATGAGGCTGAAAAGATGGCTGAAAAGGTTGCGGTAATCGATCATGGAAAAATAATTACTATAGGGAGCGTGAAAGAAATACTTGCTTCAACAAAAACAAAGACCCTTGAAGACGCATTTTTGACGCTTACCGGAAGAGGCATCCGCGAGGAAGAAGCGAATGCATCATCAAGAATGAGAATGGCAAGGAAGGCGTGGAAAAAATGAACTCGCCTGTATACATAATGTGGCTTAGGCAGCTTAAAAAATATTGGAGATCAAAACCTAGGGTTATAGGTGCGTTGGGTCAGCCAATACTTTTTTTGCTTGCTTTGGGTTTTGGATTTGGACCGATTTTTGAACAGGCTGGACAGGGAAGTTATATTCAATTTCTTGCCCCTGGCGTTATTGCAATGGGGGTAATTTTTACTGCAATGTTTACGGGAATTGAAGTTATCTGGGATAGGCAATTTGGTTTTTTGAAAGAAACACTTGTTGCACCTGTGCCGAGATGGAAAATAATGCTTGGTAGAACTCTAGGGGGAGCTACTGTTGCAACAGCTCAGGGTTTGATAGTGCTTATTGCATGCATTATAATTGGTTTTTCTCCATCAAGCATTTATGGTTTGATCCTTGCATTGCTTTTCATGTTCCTTATAGCCTTGTTTTTCACGGCAATGGGCACGGCAATTGCCTCAAAGATGGAGGATATGCAGGCTTTTCCGCTCATAATGAATTTTTTGATGATGCCTCTTTTCTTTTTATCAGGAGCTCTTTTTCCAATTGATACTCTTGATGGCGCAATAAAAACTGTTACTTTACTTGACCCGCTTACTTACGGCGTGGATGGTTTAAGATTTGCACTAACAGGAATGTCCTCAATTGGAATTATAACAGATCTTTTGGTTATCGGAGTTCTTTCAATTATAGTACTTTTAATCGGCTCAAAATTATTTTCAGAAATACAAATTTAAACTCCGATAGATAATATACTTCAAAAGTGATTTGTATGGGTTCACAGAAAAAATGGGAGCACATTGGACATTACGAAACCAGATTATTTCCTCTGGCGGATAGGCTTGAAGAAGATCTTATCATGCTTGCAAAAGAATTTGTAGAATTCAACAGATATAACACTAAACTTGATTATGGTGAAATGTGCGAACTTGAAAAACACATAAAGGAATTGATTGACAGGACAACTGATTATGAAATAAGAATTATTAATGTTGAAACCAATATTGGTGAAAAACGGGCTGATGAACTCAGAGAAAAAATTCGCAGTGCAGACAAGACCCTGAAAAAGGAAATGCAAGAGCTTGCAAAAAAAAACCGGTTGGGATTCACTTGAAGACCTCTGGGAAGTGCTTTCGTGAATCCCGCTGCAAATAAGCCAAATGAAATAAAGCTCATTTTAACAACTTTTCAGTGCACTTATTGTATATGGCAAATTTTTACTTTGATATTGAAACAACCGGTCTTGATCCGAGGAAGGATAAAATAATTACAATCCAATATCAGGAGCTTGATAGAAATACAGGCGAGGCAATAGGCGAACTGGTTATTCTTAAAGAATGGGAATTGACTGAAAGGGGAATGCTTGAAAAATTTTTAAAGGATTCAAAAATCGATTCAAATTATCCTTTTGATTTTATTCCAACAGGTTACAATTTGACTTTTGAACATAATTTTATGAGGGAGAGAACCGCAAAGCACAGTTTTAACCCGATTGATATTCTCTCAAAACCATTTATTGATTTACGCTCAATTGGAGTTCTCATGAACAAGGGCGAATTCAAAGGTTCAGGTCTTGATCAAATAACTGAGAAGCAAAGCGATGGTCGCAATATCCCTGTTTGGTATAATTCTAAAGAGTATGGCGAAATTGAAACATATATAGTAAACGAAACCAAGGCATTCATCAAATTCAATGCTTGGCTTTACAGGAAAATGCCGGGGCTTTTGGAAAGGTTTAGGAAAGAAAATAAAATCCAATAAAAATTTAGTGCATTTTAACAGGCAGGTATTGCCGTGTTATACCCTTAGCAATCCGCGAAAACCTCTGGCGGCATAATAGGATTCCGCGCCATTATGATAGGTAAAGACTTTACCGTACCGGCAGTCACAGAAAATCGCGCCGCCGAGTTTTCTGACATCGGAAGGGGTTTTCACCCAACTCGATGTTTTTGCATCAAACTTTCCGAGTTTCTGCAGTTCTCTGTACTGTTCTTCGGTTAAAATTTCAATTCCCATGGCTGCCGCAAAATCAACGGCATTGCTTTTTGGTTTATGCTCTTTTCTTGACTCCGATGCTTCCTTGTCATAACAAATGCTTCTCCGGTTTTTAGGACTTTCTTCTGAACAGTCATAAAAAATGTATTCACCTGTTTTTTTGCCATAATAAACAACATCCGGTTCGCCGCCGGTTCTCTCCATTTCATTCAGCGACCAGAGCTTTTTGGAATCAGATTCCAGCTTTGCCTGAACTTTAGCCCATTCAATGCCCTTATGTCTGCCCATGTTTTTTTCAAAACGGGTTTCCAATAATCCAAGTAATTCCACCCGCTGTTTTGGCGACAGCTCTTTTTTGGACACCGTATTTGATGACTTACCCATAAGCATAATATCAATTCAAAGTTTATAAAATCATTTTCGGCTTCATGAATTTCTAATTCCGCCTCTTTTCAAGAGCAACAAACATAGCCACAGTGTGCAGATCAAAAATTTGGCTTAAAAGAAAATTATATAAATGCATTCGGCATACATATTAATGCATAAAAGGTGCAATTATGGTTGATGCTAGAGTAAGTTTGGGGAAGTATTCCAACACCGTCCTGAGCGTGGTCAAAGCAAAGTATGACCTAAAAGACAAGAGCCAGGCATTAAACAAGTTCATCGAAATCTATGGCCCAAATGAAATCGAGCCGCAAGTGAAAGAGGGGTATGTCAAAAAAATCCTGAAAATAGAGGACGATTACCTCAAAGAAAACAAAGGCAAACCGAAAGGCATGAGTGCAAAGGAACTTGACGGGCTTTTTAGGAGCTGATTTTTTGCCCCTGAAATACGACATCACCCCAGAATTAAAATTAAAAATCAGGAAACTAGTGAAAAAAGACCCCAAGAGAGCAGAAATCCTCCGCAAAAAAATAACCCAAATAATAGAATCTGACGAAATAACCATTGAAAGGTTCAAAAACCTCTCAAACGAACTCAAAGATAGGAAAAGGGTTCATATTGACAAGAGTTTCGTGCTGACTTTCAAATATTTCAGGGAACAAAAATTTATTCTATTCCTGGACTTCGACCACCACGACAGAATATACAAAAAATAACTCAAACCATAAAAAAACGTGAACTGATTCCTTGAACTGTTTTTCAGGAAGGCAAACTGTTTCCGCACCGGCAAAGAGCCCCTTGAAAGCCTATTTAAATGCCAGAACAATAAGTTTAGTGGCGAGCAGGAGGTCTGTAAAAGGAGGGATAAAAATGCAACAAACACTACAAACATTCGCCAAAACAGAGAAAACCAATAAAAACGGTTTCA
>PCWY01000015.1:0-21340 GCA_002762975.1 Candidatus Diapherotrites archaeon CG11_big_fil_rev_8_21_14_0_20_37_9
CCTCTGCAGTGTTTGCGTGGAATGTTGTATACACAGAGTGCCCTGTGTGCATTGCCTCAAACATTACCTCTGCATCTTTTTGACTTCTTGTTTCACCTACAATTATCCTGTCTGGTCTTTGCCTTAAACTGTTTACAAGGAGATCAAGCATTGATACTCCGCCTTTTCCTTCAGCGTTTGGTTCTCTTGTTGTCATCGGAACCCAGTGCAGGAAGTCCGGCAACAAAAGCTCTCTTGTGTCTTCAATTGTAATAACCCTCTGATTCGGCTGTATGAATGGCAGGCAGATGTTCAGGAAGCTTGTTTTTCCCGATGCTGTTCCGCCTGAAATTATTATGTTGAGTTCATACTGCATGCACATCCAAATTAATGCAAGAACATCGGCACCAACAGTGTGATTTTTGACAAAATCTGTTATTGTCCAAGGGTCACGTCTGAAGCGCCTAATGGTTATTGTGTTTCCTTTTCCGCTTATTGGAAACAGAGTTGCGTTTGCCCTGTCTCCAGTAACAAGACGTGTGTCAAGCAATGGCGATAAAACTGTAATTTGTTTTCCGCCACGCCTTGCAATGATGTTTGCATAATTCTGTATCTGTTCCTCAGAATCCATGAAAATGTTTGTTATCAGCCACCCGAATTCCTTATGGTAAATCCAGATAGGATCTTTATGGTTGTTTACAACGATTTCTTCCAGGTTATCATCTGCAAGCAAAAAATCCAGTTTTCCAAGCCCAAGCATTTCGTGCAAAAGTATTGCTATAAGAGTGTTTTTTGATTCTTCATCGAGATGCGGCAATTCTTTTTCAAGTATT
This sequence comes from Candidatus Diapherotrites archaeon CG11_big_fil_rev_8_21_14_0_20_37_9, assembly GCA_002762975.1. GTDB lineage: Archaea > Iainarchaeota > Iainarchaeia > Iainarchaeales > Iainarchaeaceae > PCWY01. The sequence goes on from PCWY01000015.1 coordinate 813, forward strand.
TTTGATGACCTTTCCCTGAACTGCAATCTCATAGCAGTCAGGTATTTCGGGTCAAGCAGCCTCTCTGCCTTTACATTTGAATCTAGAATTGCGATTCTTTTCAGGTTATCAAGCAAGGCCTTTGTTCCTGAACCGTAATCAGGGATTTCGAGCAGATAGGTTCTTACAAAGTCACCTTCCTTGTAAATCACTTTTACAGGAATTGAAATTCCCTCGGATTCAATGTTATATTGTTTTAGAAGTTTGTCGGCTATTTTGAATCACCCTTTGCTTTTTTTGCTTTGTCTTTTGCTTCCTGTTTTTCTTTTTCTTTTTGTTGTTTGGATTTTTCAAGATAATAAGGGGTTTGTATTACAGCGTCCCCAAAAGTGTGATAAATGAGCTCTACCTGCTTTTCTTTTTTAAGCAGTGTTGCAACTTCTTCAATACGGCTTTTGGAAAGCTTTAGTTCGGATGCCATTTCTCCAACTTTCATTTTGCCTTTTTTTTCAATAAGGTCAAGGACTCGGTCAAAATCAGTTATAATTGTTTTTTGCCTGATTTTTGTGTCAACTCCTTTCTCTTCTTCAACAGGTTTTGCCGTTTCGGTAAATCTTACTGCGGTTTCTATTCTTTCACTTTTTTCGGAGAAGGAGGATTCTTTTTTCTTATCAAGCAGATCAACAAGTTTATTCACTGATTCAATGAGCTGTGCTTCATTGTCAGCAGAACCAATTTTTTGTTCAACTTCCTTTTCGGAAAGATTGTATTTGTGCATTATTGCATGTACTTTTTTTTCAATGTCATTAAGCTTTTGTTTGTCCATTTTTCCTGATGCCTTTGCCTCCAAAAACTGGTCAAGCATTATTGAATCTTTGTCGACTATATCCTGCTGCCCTTCTGAAACCTGCCCTGTTCTTTGCGGTGCGGGTTCAGGCATATTAATAGTAGTTGCTTTTGCCTGCATTGGTGCTGATTGCACAGGAGCCGATTGCATTGGTTTCAAAGGAACATTTTTTGATGAAGCTTGCGGTTGTTTGATTGTTTTTGCCTGAATCGGTTTTTGTACAGAAACAGGCTCTATAAATGTTGCGACATTTTTTGAGGATGCAATCATTTCAAGGTTTACGGGAATGGCTGTCGGAATTACTTTTACTGTTTCCCCGAGAGATTTTTCATTATTCGCAAAGCTTTTTTTCTGCATTTCAAGGACCCTTAGTTTATCCCTGTATTCGAGCATTTTTTCCCTGAATTCTTCCTCAGTTATTTTTCTTTTCATGTAATCTTTTTCGGCAAAATCCATTAGCGCTTTTGTTTCATTGATTTCATCACCGACACTTTTCTGCTGGTCCTTTATCTGGGCGTAAATTACCTGCACTCCTCCAAGTGCCTGCTGCGGTTTGATTTTTTTATCATAAACATTTGCTTTGAGTTTGTCAACTTCCCTTGAAAGTTTTTCCGCGATTTTTTTGTATTTTGGCCTCATGATTTTTTTCTTTTTTTTAACTTTTTCTTTGCCGGCTTTTTTGCCGAGTTTTTTTCTTCTTTTTTTTGGTGCAATTTTTTTAGGAGCTGTTTTTTTTACTGGCTGTGATGCAAGGGGGTTTGCAACAACGTCTTTTTTCTGCTTCTCGCCTGTTTTTTCAGGCAAAGATTTTGAAAAGACAGGTTCTTTTTTCAGAATTTCTTTGTGGGAAACTTTTGGCTCCTGTTTGATTTCAGGTTTCTTTTCCTGCGTATCAGACATTCTCTTTTCCGGTTTCTTTTCCTGCTTGTGTTCTTCGAATATTTTTTTCATTTCCAGGATTTCCTTTTTGTCAGAACCCTGTGAAACTGAAACAAGCTTATTTTCAGGTTCTTCGTGCATTTTAATTGCAGAACCTATAGACATGGCTTTTTCGTGCTCGTGTTTTGCTTTTTTGTGTATTTCATCATCCAGTTTGAGAAAATCTTTTAATCGTTTGATAATATTTCCTACAATAGCCATTAAATCCCCTCAAAAAAAATCGGTATTTGTGCCAATAGTTAAGTGTATTTCATGATTATAAATATTGGGTTGCGTTACTTTTAGATGTTTTGAAATATTCATCCGATCACCACTGTTTTTGGCTCGCTGTAATCTCCGTCATTTCCGAAAAGGTCAACTGCGCGTATTACAAATGCATGTGTGCCGCTTGAAAGCCCTTGTATAACAGTTGTTGTTGTGTTTGCATCAAAGGAGGAATACAACCTGTAAGCAGTGTAAATTTCTTTTGAGACAGTGCTTTTGTAAAGTTTGTAACCTGATGAATTTGAAACTCCTGACCAGGTTATTACAGCATCATCCCCTTCAGCAAAAATGCTTTGGATTTGCGGAATTCCTATTGGCGGTGCACTTACAAGGGATTCAATTGCGTTTTCTTTTGAGTAGGTTGCCGCAAGATTTTCTGTTTCATTTATTGAAAATACTTCAATAAGGATACTGTGTGTTCCTGCCGGCAGGGAAAGTTTATTTATTGCCCATGATTGTGTGTTGCCCACTTCACTGATTACAAATTCATTTTCAGCAATATCATTATCCAAAGAAATTTTTGTTTTGTATTTTGCTCCTGAAACAAATCCTGCTTCTGAGGTTACTTCAATAATAATAGAAAATTCTTTTCCTGCTAAAACTTTTTCAGCATATTTCAAGGAAGTTATTTCAACTTTTTTTGCTTCAGGCAAACACGTTTCGTTTGAACAGTAATATCCATCATTGCATCCGCAAATGGAACATTTGCCAACAAATGAGCCGTTTTCACAATAAAGCGGCTTTTGACTTGAACATTGGTTGAATGCAATAGAGCCTGTACATCTTTTTTGTGAATCGAAAACATTTATTCTTTTTGATGATTTTTCAACAGAACCATTTGAAAGAGCAATTGTCATTTTTAGAGTATAAGCGCCGGGTGTTTTTGGAATGAATGTTTTTTCAAAAAGGCAGTTTCTGGAATTGCACTCCTGGATTACTTTTTCTCCGCCGAATTCAAGTGTAATTGTTTTTACGTCCGCTCCTGATGTTTTTGCTTTTGCGTCAACGTGAGTACCGATGGTAATACTGTCAGATCCTGCTTCAAGCGAATAAGATAAATCCTGTGGAATGGTTATTGGCGCATTCGGAATAAATGTTGAAATAATTACAAAAACAAGTACAATGCCAAGAATAAGGAGTATTGCTTTTGGATCCATTATCTCCACCTCTTTGTGCCAAAATAACTGTTTTCTACTGAAACGTTTACATCATTGAATTCGAATAAATCAACCGAATGATTGAAATCGAATGCAATTGATGTTCCTATTTGGACGCCTGTATAATGCAAAGTGGTTGCTTTGTTGAAATTTAAATCAAGGCCAGGAGTTGCGCAGGTAGCACCTGTGCAACTTATTGTTGCTGTGCTTTCTTGCAAAGGGTCAAAGTGTCCTGAGATTATGGTTTGGGAAAGCATGCACAAAGGGCACTCTGAATCAAAAATCTCGAAGTGAAGGTAAGGTCTTGGGTCTGCTGGATCAAAAGTTATTTTGTCAAAAACACCTGTGCAATTTGAAGGTCCGGAAGATGCTCCATTGAAATTACAACTTATTGCATTGAAATCATGACTTGAATCAAGGGTTATGTTCAAGTCTTGCCTTATTATTGAAAAGTAATTGAAGTCACTGCATTCGGAAGAAAATGAAACTTCATTTAGGTCAGTAAGCTTGTAATCAATGCATTGCGGATGGATATTAAAATGAAGATTCAAATCATTTCCGCCCCATGAATCTGAAAGAAGTGTATTGAAATCCACAAGCATTGAATCATACTCATTTGAGTACTCATCATTTGTAATGAATATTTTGAATTCATTAAGAGATGAGAGATAATTGTTAACTTTGCTGTTGCTTATAGGCAAATCAAATGATGTTGTAAAAGTATTTTCATCAATTGAGTAGTTGAAAGGTAAAAGTCTTTGATCAATAAGGCTTTCTGCTTCGGCCTTTCCAAGTACAAAAGAGGTACTTGCAACATTGGAGTATTTGTCTGAAACCTTTTTGTAGACGCTTGCATCAACTAATGCGGTTTCTGAAGAATTTCCTTGTTTTTGAGTAAGTAAGACAACAGTAAGCAGAAGAGAAAGCAAAATGAAAACAATTAATGAGAACAGCACGCCTTTTTTCATTTTAAGTCCTCCAGACGTTGTATTCCACAACATAAATTTCGCTTACAGGCGCTCCGTAGCAGTTCACTGCATCGACATTGTACAATGGGCATTCGCTCATTGCATTATCATCATTAATTGTTGCATAAATTACCCCTTCCTGATTCAGGTTTACTGTGAAATCCCGAATCTGATCTTCGGCGGTACACCCACCGGTTTTGTTACCGCATAGAGGATCAACGCTTCTTGTTGCAATAATCGGACCTTGGTCATCTCCGTACCTGAATCGCAAAATTGTTGAATTTGCATCAAGCTCCCTGTCGTTGCCCACGCGCACATTCAACTGAATATCATTGTTGCCGATTATTGAACCTGAAGTAATGTCAACGTTCAGGTCGCGTGCGTAGAGGTCGACAAGAACAGCATTTTCATCAGGAAAGGTAATTGATTCAATTGTCCCGTCAGGCAATACATAAGTGAAAACGGTATTGCTGTCCGGAACTTGGATAATTGAGTTGCCACAAATGTCACCGCTATCACACGGAACGGTTATGTAATATTGGATTGTGAAAACTGTTCCCCCTTCAGTTGAACCGGTAACATAAATAATGTTTCCATCAATTACAGAACCGCCACCTGACAAATTCACGTCAAGACCATCCTGAACAGGAATGTTTATGTTGGAATCTACTGCATAATTACTTATTCTATCGGCAATTAAATCATAAAGAGTTGAAAGAGCACTTTGGTCTTCAGCGTAATAATATTCTCCGCCTGTGCTTGTTGCAAGATCAACTAAATCAGTAGTACTATTTGCATCCAATCCCACTCCGACTGAAAATATGGTGATGTTGTTGTCTACCGCAGTATCAACTATATCTTGAAAAGTTTTTGATTCGGAATTATCCGCAGCATCTGAAAGAACTACAACAAACTCTTGTGATTGTGGCCTCACATAATCAATTAATTCTTCAAGAGCTTCTGAAACACCTTCATAAACAGCATTTTTAGTTGGATCTGAAGTACAAGGGTTAGGATTATCATTGCCACAATCTCTTTTTAAATTTTTAATGGATGAAATAGCAGAATTTAAACTTGAGTGTAGGTTAGCAGGGAGACTGGAATCATCTGAATATGCTGCTACGCCTATACAATCAGTTGTGGCTTGGGAACAACGCGAATTAGTCCAATTGGCATTGTTTAGAAAATCTATCATTATAGCTTTGTCGGTATCGGGAGTTGTCTCTGGTCCAAAGTCATCATAAGGTCTGCTTCTGTCCATCACAACCATGATCTCAATCGGCTTTCTGAGCGCACTATCAGAAGTAATTGTAAGCGTCACAAGAGCCTGCTCATCACAAATCAAAGGATTTGGTTCTACAATTGCATTGAAATCAAATGTCGGAGATTCTTCTTCCAAATATGCAGTTGAAAACAGCGCCCCCTCATCTTTTTCAATTGGAATCCGATCCAGTGCTTTTTCAATTGGTCCGGCAAATTCAAGATATGAAATGTTGCATTCTCCTGGTGGTTGTCTTTTCAGGTAGAATTTTTTTCCTGTGATTATTTCGGATTGATTTCCATCAGGCGGGCTTCCTGCTGAACTGTAAGTTGTTTTATTTATATCAGGAAAGCAGGAAGCGAAATTTTTGTTTATTGCGCAGGCATCTGTGTCGATGAAGTATCTTGTGAGAATTACATTTGCATCAAAACCATTCGGCAAATAATCAAGCAGTTGTGCTTTTATCAGATTGGCTGATTGCGAAAGGGACTCATTGTCTATTGTGTAAATTATGTATCCCTGCTGGTCGAGTGCAAAAAGCGAGTCCTCCACAATTGTGCTTGATTGTGAACCGAGTGATGGATTTTCATTAATTGAAACAAAGAGGAAAAGCGCGCTTACAACAAGAATTACCGCAATGAATGCATCAAGTGAGAATGCGAAACCTTTAGTTGAAATTTTCTGTTTTATAAACAGTAAGTCTTGCATGGTAAGCACCTCCTTGGTAAGTTACAATTCGTTCAACAACAACTTGTGTTGCATCTGTTCCGACAGGAACTTCAAGACCTGATTGTATTCCTGCATCTTCTAAAACAAAATAATAATCGTAACCCTCAAGACCTAATTTTTGTTTTGTAATAAGGTAGTCTGGTTCACTTGTAGTATTATTCTGGAATGATGTTAACTTTGCATCTGATAGGTCACGGTCACTTGCGGCAAGACCGAAATATTCAACATCATTAAGGGAAAGGGTTTCCCAGTTTTGTGGAGAGCCAGTGCTTTTTACAAGTGTTTCCATTACAAAATCAGCTTTTACTCTAAGCGAATCAAAAGTTGATTTTCTTTCAGATGTGTTTACCTGCTGAGTGAATTCTGCTGAGATGAAGGTAAAGAGAATTATGAACAGACCTAGCGCAAAGGCAAAATCCATTACAACTGCCTGACCTTTAGATGTTTTCAACCGTAATTACCCCTTCTTCTTTCAGTATTCTCAAATTTCCTTTTAGGAGTTCGGCGTTAATTTCTTGCCCTGGAAATTCACAGTAATAGTCTTCAAAGTCAATTGAATTTTTATTCAAATTTGCATCAAAGGAAATGTTTGTTTCTATTTGTGAGTTATCATTGGTTCCTTGTACAAGGGCAATTGCTGATTGTAGTTTGATGCATTCCTGTTCCTGTGCCTGTGTTGTTTCAATGAAAGTTATTTTTTCAAGTCTTTGTGTGTTTGTTGAAAGAACAAAAATGATTATCAGCATCATAAGCGCAACAACTGTAAGCGCCTCAACAGATACCTGCGCATTACGCAATTTCAGCCACCACCACATTGCCATCAGTGAATGTAGCGCTCAGGGTTTTTACTCCTTGATGAGTACTAAGATTTATTGGAGTTAAATTCGGTTTTGCATAAGAGAACATGTCTCCTGAACCAAGGCTTGTGTTGACGGCCATTGTAACTGACTTGCCATTTATTTCAAAAGAGGTTACATTTGGGGGAACATCTATTTCGAAGAATATTTTACTGCCATTGCCCTGCGATGCGACAAGGTTTGCATTGTTTACTATTGTTGTTACACTGTCATCCGCTTTTGCTATTGATGCATTTTCATTAAATGAGAAAAGAGCAAATCCGAAAACTAGGCCTGAAACAATCAGCAGGAAAGCGGTTATTGTAAGGTACTCTATAGACACTTGCGCCTTTTTCTTAAACATAAAATTTACCTTATATACATCTGTTGTTTTGTTTATATATTTTCTCACCAGTTTAATAAAAAAACAGATTTTGGGCTTTTTTTTGGAAAATAAGGCTTTGGAAAGCTTTATAGGGATTTTCGGGGCATTAGGTATTGGGTATAATGGTCATTAGTTACTCTCAAAATCCAAGCTTAAAGAAGACAAGTGAAGAAAAAATAATTCTTAAGAACATCAAGGCACTTGAAGAGAGTCTTGAGCACGAATCAAACCCTGAGATACGGGAAGCCATTGCCTCACAAATAAGTGAGCTAAGGAACATGCTTTTACAGCCAAAGCAGGAGCTTAGCATTAAAGTTGAGGCAAAAAGATTTGATGAAAATATTGCTAAATTGTATGAATTGCTCCTGAAAAGATATGCCGAGATGATTAATGAACATGAGAAAAAAACTGTTGGCGGAATCAAGGCGCTTGTGAACAAAACCGACCTTACAATACAATCCGCAGCAAATAATATTGCGGGCGAAAATTACAGGTTTGAAAGCCATTACGCTCAGGCCGCTGAAAGGGCTTATTGCTATGTCAGAGATGAAATTGAGTATGTTAAGCCTGATTTGAACATTTATTTTTGGCTTACCCCTACAGAAATAATAAGCGAAAAAATAGGCGATGATGAGGATCAGGCGGTTTTCTTGTGCTCTTTGCTTTACGCACTTGGTGATGAGAAGGCGGAAGTTGTTATCGCGGAGCTTGAAAATGCAAAATCACACGCTTTTGTAATAACAGAATTCAATAATCAGTTTTTGCTTTTGGATCCATGCCAGACAACTGATTTCAGGGAATTTTACGGTGAAAAAAAAGAAATTCTTGAAAAATTCACTTTTGAAGGAGTACAAATCAAGAAATTTTTGTTTAAATTTAATAATACTAATTATGAACAATTCAGAGAAGACGAAGAATGATTATGTATACTATTAGTTTTGAGAAATTACTGAAAACGGCATTTATGTATACAACTTTTTGTGTTTTTTTGTTATAATTTTTGTTTTTTCACTGCAAGTTTGTGGGTTTTCAGGAATTTTTGCAGTGCTTTTTCTGTAAGAAGAATATTTTTTGTGCCTAGCGATTGGATTACAGATGAGGCATTTGCCCCGCCATAAAGGAGCGCCTCTTCTATGCTTTTGCCTTTCATTATCGCCGCTGTAAAGCCTGAGCCGAATGCATCTCCTGCGCCGGTAACATCAACCCTTGGAACATCAAAAATGCCGACAGAATAAGCATAAACTCCGTTTGTGGCATGCGCGCCGGCATTACCATCAGTAATAACAACAATTGTGGCTATTTCCGAGAGTTTTTTGAGGTTTCGGTGTATGTCACCGGAGCCTGTTAATTTGAGAGCCTCTTCCTTGTTTAGGAGCAGTATTTCCACTTTTTTAACCGCTTTTTTGAGGCCTTCAAAGCCGAGGGATAGTTCTTCATTCCCTGGATTAAAAGCAATTCTTGTCCCTGTTGATTTTGCATGCGCAACAATTTTTTTCAAAAGCACCGGCTTTGAGTGCAATGAGGAAATGTAAAACCACTTTGCTTTGAGTTTTGAAAAATTGGTTTTTGCCTTGTTTATTGAGGCGGTCATATTGCTGTAGCAAAGAACAATCCTGTCCCTGCCAAAGCCGGTTAGTATTACCGAGTAGGGTGTTTTTCCTGGAATTTTTTTTACAAAAGAAGTGTTTACTTTTTCATCTTTCAGGTTTTTTATTACTGAGTTTCCGCTTTCATCGTTTCCAACAACACACAATACTGATGTGCGAAAACCGAGGCGCGAAAATGCAACTGCGGTATTTGTTGCTCCGCCTCCAGTAAAATAATCCATTTCTTTTATGTCAACTTTTGTGCCGGGGTGAAAAACACAGGCATCGTGTGTCGCAAATTTTTGCGGAATGTAAACAAAAACATCCTCCGTGGCTGACCCGACACTTATAACATCAAACATTTCATCACCCGATTCAGAAATAAAGTACGCTTGTGGAGTTTATATTGATTCGTTTTTGCAATAAAAAAAACAAAAACAAAAAGCGATTTTAGAAACGATTTCAGGAATGCAGGATGATACATTTATATTGCATTATATTATACTATTTAGAGGCATTATGCGACAACTCAAGGCTACGCCAATGGTGTTATTAGCAGGAATCGTCATCCTGGGGTTATTTTTTACAGCAATTACCACCGCATTATTTTCCGCCCCTGAAGTTTTTGTGCAGGCGCAGGATTTTCGCAACGCTGAAATTAGCACATCAAAAGAATCAGGTGTTGAGGCGCTTTTTGCAAGCCAGTGTACTATTGCGTCTGATTGTATTAGTGAACAATTGTTGAGTTGTATTTCAGGAACTTGTGTTGCATGCGGCAGGGATACGGCAGGGCAAAAATGCAGTGATGACCTCAAGAACCAGTATTCAAATGACGGGATTTGTGTTGTTGAGGGAATTTGTGATGAGGGTGATGTTTGTCTTGGCGAAGATAGTTTGATTCATAATTCCTGTAATACCTGTGGAGATTATGCAAAGTGCATTGTTGATGCAACAACAGCAACAAGCGCATCAGCTTTTGACGGAGTTTGTGAAAAAAACAGGTGTAAAGTATGCAAAGAGGATAACACATCATCAAATGGATTATGTAGGGCAAATTGCGGGGCATCGGTTTTGTGTGATGGTTCGGCACCGGGTTCAGGCGAGTGTGACTTATCCTGTATACATGCCTTGGATATTGGTTTGGTTGATGATTCAAATGGTTTGACTGATGCAAATGTTGGTGTGCCTGAAAATAATGTTTCGCAGGATTTGAATAGATTTCTTTTCAGCGATAAGGCAAGGGAGATAATTAGGGTAACTTGTTCAGATACTGGTGCTGATCCTGCAACAGGGCTTTGTTCGGCAAGTTGTGAGGCGGATATTCTTTGTGATAATGTTGAACCTGGTTCAAATGAGTGTAATGCGATTTGTAAATTCATTGGTGTGCTTCCTGAACCTGACCCGGTTATTGTACCGCTACAATTTGAAGAAACTCCCGCACCTGAAGAGGGGAAAGGGGAGCCTGTTGTAAGAGAAGACAATGCCAACATTTACAAGGGGGAGGATGAAAACGAGTTTGTTGCTTACATTTATAATGGAAGCGTAAACTTTGAAAACGAATTCGGTGATTTTGAAGTAATAAATCCATTAATTGAAGAGATTAATATAATCGAACTTAATGCTGAGATTATAGAAACACGGACTCTGGCACAGGATTTTTGGGAGCTTGAAAAAATTGTTTCGGCAAGCGAACCGGGTTTGCAAGCAGCTCAGCCGGCGCCTGAACCGGCTATAGTTACTGAAATTGACCCTAACGATCCTTTGGCTGGAGATCCGATAATTGCTGAAACAGAGGCGGATTCTAAACCTAAAATTATAAATTTTGCCGATGAAAACAAGGAAATTGCCGATGTAAAGAAAGAAGAGATAAAGGATAGGCTTGCGGATAAAGTGAAAACCCCTGATTCGGTAACCGAAGATGGAGAGAAAATAAAAAAAGTTGCGGATAATCTTGAAAGGAAAGCTGAAAGGCTTAATGATGAAAAGAATTACAAATTCAGGGTAACTTCAACACCTTACAAGGTTGCTCTTAAGGAATCATTAAGCGAAGATGCTGCGGTAAGATTTGAGTACAATTCTCCTCCTTTATACCAAACGGTTGACAACATTTACCTAGTTTACGGGAATGAGGAAAGGCTTATCTCAAACATTAAAGACAAGCCGGGAAAAGGCGCGGTGAATTCAAAAGGCAACAAAATTGAATTTTCCGATTCTCTTTTGAATGGCATGGATATTTCTTATGGCATTTCATCACAGGGGCTTTCAGCTGAATTCATTTTCAATACACCTACCGCATTGCCGAAGCTCCCGAATGACTTTAATAAATCTGAAACCAAAATCAGGATAACCGAAACCCTGAAAGTTGGAGATGGTTTGCGGATTTTAATTGACGGAAACGGGTATGAATTTGGAACAGAAAAAGCGGTGCAAAATGAGGTTACATTCCTTGATGAAAACGGCACAGAGGTATTCACCATGCCAAAACCCCGGGGTTTTGATGGGTTCCAGAAAATAACACTTGACTCTTCATTCTTGGCTGACATTGACTTTTATTTTGTTTCAAAACCGGGAAGCAATGAAATAACAGCCATAACCGAAGCGCCTTATGAATGGTTCTTTAATCCACTACTCAAATACCCGCTTAAGATTGATCCTGCAATATACATTCCTTCGGTTGTAACCGCATTGGACCGGGAAGGGATTATCCAGAGGCAGAATTATGACGGGCTTACCAAGTGCTGGACCACTTATCCTGCAGATACAAACGGGTCAATCCAATATGGGTATTTTGCAGATGGGGATCCGAATTCAGTTGCATACCGCACAGTAGTCTGGAGGGGGTCTTTCGCAGATTTCACCCTCCCTAGTTCCCTTGCCAATGCACCTATAAACTCGGTTCAGTTCAAGATAACAGGCTTAGATTATGCGGGTTATTATTATCCGGTCAACCAGAACCGATTGCCAATTTTGCATGGCAATATGACTGCATCGATTGTGGAAATACCTAACAGAATTTCAAGTTATTCGGGCACCGCACCAAACCAAACAGAAGTTTCGTGCAGCACATCACTCTGGGATGCCATCTACAGCCCGGGAAATTATTACCTTTCCGGCAACACAGCAATAAGAAACCTTGACAATACAGCCACTACAGTTACTTTGGGTGGCGGAATAGAAACTGATATTTTCAACAAGATGGCAACCGCAACAACGGCGGATGATTTTGTTGCATTTGGTTTTAGGCCAACAACATTTTCCTGCAACAACCAAGCAAACTGCGCAACCGATTTTGCAAACGGATTTTATGAAAAACACTATGATGGTGGGTATGCTACAAGCTGCGGCAATGGGATTGTTTACAGGAATGACAGCACCACTGTTACCGCAAATGACAGGCTTGCATTCCAGACATATAACAACACAACTCTTTACACTATAACAGGAACATCCTCGACAACCAATTTCCCGGCAGATGTTTGTGGCTCCGGAACGACAGACATAAATTCAAATTACAGGGCATATATAAGGTATCCGTGGTATCTGACTAACGCTTATGATGCAAGCAACAATTCTGATGCCAATTCAAAACCACAGTTGATTGTAAACTATGTAAGCAGTTCCCCAGCCACAATAACGGCTGTCGTGGACACAAAGACAAACGCATTGAAATCGGAATTAGGTGAAGTGGATTTGAGTTGGTCGGATGCAACCGATGAGACAGGGTATGATGTATTAAGATCAACAGACGGATCAGGTTATTCTGTCCTTATAAGCCTTAACCCAAATAGTACTACTTACTCAAATGTTAACCTTGCAAGTGGGACAAATTACTGGTATAAGATAAGGACAAAAGGAACAACAGGAACATATGATTCGAACGCTTCTGCAGTAACAACGTGGGATACTAATGCACCTGCACACCCTTCAAATTTTGCCGCGGGAAGTTCCACCTATATTCCAATAACATGGACAGACAACGCAGAGAATTTTTCAATTGAGAGAAGCGCTGATAGCGGAGCAACCTGGGTTCCTATAGGAGGAAAATATGAAAAGTTCGATTCGGGAGGAATTCCCTCAGGATGGACTTCACAAGGAACTGTTTCAGTAACAAGCGGAGAACTAAATATGACCGGAACAAATTCCTGGACTACAACAAATTTTATTAGTGATACGGCATATGCAAGAACAGCAGGACTTGTTTATGAAGGATTCATAAAAGCAATTCCTGCTAATGTGGCAACAATGATTGGATTCAAGGATAATGGCGCAGGAGTTTCATATTCTGATGGAGTACACATGATTTATTTCTATGGTGCAGAAAACGCAATAAAAATTTATGAGGATGGAGCTAACCGAGGAACTTTTGATAGTTTTGTGGGCGGACAAGATTACCATTGGAAAATTGTTTTGAAATCTACAGGCGCATATTATTATGTAAATGACAGATTAATTTACAATTCATCTTATAGCAGTGAATCCAATCTGAAACCTTACATTGTTCATTATAGATCAACTAACACGGGTTTATTCGACAACATAAGAGTAATTCCAGTAAACGCAACAGTCGGAAGCTACAATGATACATCAGCGGCGGATAATGCAACGCCAAATACGCCAACAGGTTTAACATCATTTGACACAGATTCAACAGGTACTACTTTATTGTGGAATGCCTCAAGCGACAACGGAACAACTTACCAGTACGTGATAAGACCATATGATACAATTGGAAACTTCGGGCAGATGTTCACTGATTCAGGCAGTGAAAAAACAAATACAACTAATTGCTGGACCAATCTTTATGATGGCGCAGGGTCAAGATATTCAACAGAAAAATACACAGGAAACAACAGTTTAAGAATATATGATGGAGATTACCATGCAAGCATTGATACTGCTGGTGCAACATCAACAAATTGCCCAATAACAGGTCTTGTTGAAGGACAGAAATACCTGTTGAGATATAAAACCAAAGCAAGTACTGCCCTTTCAAATGTTTACAGTGGGAACTGCACTTGGGCGCCCGCTGTTCCTGTATCGGGAATAGGGTGTATGTTTACTTCGCCTGGAACATCTAATTACACCACTGAATGGGAAGAGCAAATAAGGGTTGGGCAGTGGCCTGGTGGCGGCGGAACCTCAGCAAATCTCCTTTTTAATATTGGAGATACAGCAACAGGAACGTACGGGCTTTATGATGAAATAGAGTTCAATGAAATCAAGGAAGGGACAGTAACAACAGGGGTAGAATTTTACAGGATAAATTGTGTTTCAGGGCCTGGGTGTACTGCAGGCACAGAAGATGCACATGATGGCCTTTATGTATTCTCGGAGCCCACTATTTCAGGTCTTACTTCAGGGTCAACATACTGCTTTACGATAAGTGCCATTGACTTTACAGGCAATGAATCAACTGCTTCAGCACAGGAATGTGCAACAACAACCGGGGAAGCCCCATCCATTTCGGGTGTTGATGTTGTTAGCAATTTGGCAATTACTGTAAACTGGGGAGATGTTACAGGTGAAAATAGTTACAAAGTATGGAGATCAACAGACAATTTCTCCTCGAATCAGACTCTTGCGAATTCGCCTTTGTCCGGAACAACAAGTTATGCTGATTCAGGTCTTGATGCGAACACAACATACTGGTACAAAATAGGCGCAGTATTCGGGGGAACTGATTTCAATTCCACTTCAGATTTCAATACAACCTATGCAAATATACCAGGGACACCAACCCTGGACTCAATAACAGGAACATCAATAAATGTGACAATTGACACAAATTCAAATCCAAGCGCAACACAATTCGCAATTTACGAAAACAGCACAACACAATGGGTGCAAACCAATGGAAACCTAGGCGCATCAGAGGCATGGCAAACCAACACACAATGGGGAACAAAAACAACAACAGGATTGACTCCGGGACAGCAATATTGTTTCAAAGTCATGGCAAGGAACTCAGATCTTGTCAATACGGCATTGTCGGAACAGGCATGTTCAACAACGACAATACCTGTACCAAGCAATCCGCAGGCTACTGTTGATCTTACAAAACCATTGAATTCAAGTGATGCAAAAATTACCCTTTCATGGACTGACAATTCAAGCAATGAAACAGGTTTCGAAATTGACAAAAAAATTGGGCAAGGAAGTTTTTCACAATTAACCACGACAGCAGCAAATGCAACATCTTATGTTGATACAACAGTTGATGATAATGTCCTTTACACTTACAGGATTAGGGCAACAAACAACGGTTCTGTGGACAGTAACAATTCAGCGGCAGTATCGGTAATAACACCTGATAGGTCTTCGCCAATCATACCTGCCACTTTTACTGCCAATGCACAAAACGAAGTTGAATTGGCATGGAGCCTTGATTCGGGCTATGTGGGAAGCAATTCAAGTACTGCCGCATTTTATTGGGACGCAACGTTTGCACCTGCTTCAGAAACAGGGTTTGACCAGGATTATTACTTCAGCACCAATTCAAATATAGTTAGAAGATATTCAGGGGATTTCACCTACCTGAACCAGATTACTACTTACTATACTTATACAGGAATGACTTTTTTAGGCAATAATGGAACCAACAATGTTTTCTTCACACAGGATTGGTTTGGGCATAATATTTACAAATGGCATGTTACAAACAATGGTTCTACATGGACAAATCAAACAGCATTTGTTGCGACAACCAACGCAAACAATGATTGTATAGGTCTGGCTTCTGATGGCAAATACCTTTACTGTAATGCAAACGGTTCCGCATTTGGAAACCATGGAACAAGCAGAAGCGGAAGGGTTGACAGGTATCTTGTGAATGCAACCAGTTTAACCTACAAAGGGTACTTTGATTTGAGTAATTTTGGTGAAGGAATTGCTTACTCTAACGGTTACCTGTATGTCGGGGGAAGTGATGCATACACTGATGGAACAAACGATAAAATCAGGGTTTATGATATTACCAATTGGCCTGACGGTACAGGGGAATGGAATGAACTGCCTTATCTTGTAACAACCATTGTTACAAGCAGCCAATTATCTGACTTTGATAGTCTTTTAACTAACGGCCACAATATTATTGCAAATGATAGCGGAGCAACAACAAATTATGCCTACAAATTATTGGATAGGTTTTCTGTTGAAAAAAGCACTGATTCGGGAACGACATTTATTCCTTTGAACGGAGAATTTGATGATTTTACAACAAACCAGCTTGCAACAAAATGGACTAATACTACAGGATTTACAGTTACAGGCGGAGAATTGTTCACGACAACACCCAATGGGGGCATACAGCCAAGGTTTGCCGCTGACATCACTTCAGGCAATGGGTTTGTTTATAATGCAGACATAAAAGTAAGTGGCGTGGGTGAAGTAGGGATTTATGTTGGAGGACACAGAATCAGGATTAATGGCGCAACAGGAATACAATTATTGGATGTTTCAGGCGCTCCAACAATAAGCATTCCGATGAGCATGAGTATTGGGCAATGGTATAATTGGAAGGTTGTTTATGATGGCGCCATGACCAAATTTTATGTTGATGATGCTTTGGCTTTTGAAAGAACCGACATGACATACAACACAGTATTTGGAGTGCATTATGATTCTGAAGGCGGGAACGATACATGGTGGGACAATGTTTGGGTAAAACCACTTATAGGACATTACAATTTTACTGACTCGGCGGCAACAGATACCACAGCACCAAATATGCCTACAAATGAAGGAACGAGTGGAACTGCAACAGTTTCGCTTAACGTGGATTGGAATGCGTCAACAGATAATGGAACGGATTACAATTACACGATACAGACATTTGATGAACAGGGCAATTCAAGTGATTCTTCATCAGTTGCTTCAAACACAGTAACATCCGGGTTAAAACAGTACTGGGTTAATTGTGTTTCAGGCGGAACGTGTACTACTGGCGCTGATGTAAATGATAAAGTTGTTTCAGGTTCAACTTCAACAACAGTAACAGGATTGAGCGCTGGAACGCAGTACTGCTTTACAATTACAGCAACAGATAATGCGGACAATAATTCAACTGCGACAAGCCAACAGTGTGGAACTACAAATCTTGGCGGTTCGCTCACTTTAACAGCAACAGCACAAACTGACCAGCCAAAGAATTCTGGGTTGGGAAGAATAACTTTAAGTTGGAATGATTTGACAGGAGAAACAGGTTACGATATTTTCAGAAGCATAGATAACAGCACATTCACAAAAATAGCTTCAGCAATAGCAGCAGGAACAACAAGCTACTCAAATGACAATTTAACAGATAACACAGTATACTATTACAAGGTTCAGGCAATTTCAAGTGACCCGCCAACAGGAGATGTGAATTCCAATGTTGCAACTACACGAACGTATGATAGGACTGCCACAAGCATAATTTCAAATCTTGCGGGAAGTTATTCGCTTGATGCTATTGGTTTAACCTGGACTAAATCAACAGACAATGTTGATTCACAGGTAAATTTAGATTATAATGTGATGAAAAGCAGTACAACTGATACTAATTCAGCATATGTTGTTTTGAGCAAACTTGATGATGCTGGAAGTTATTCGGATACGAGTGGAACGGATAATGATGCGCCTATTGCCCCTACAACTCCGAGCATTACAGCTAATTCAGGAACACAATTAACTGTTAATATTAATTCAACAATAGATCAGGGAACAGGGTATTATTACAAGGTAATTTCAATAGATACAAATTCCAATGATTCAAATTCAAACACAATAAATGTTCTTGCCAATTCAGGAATTGGAAAATATTGGGTTACAAATACAACGCTTTCAACAACTGATTTGAATACAGGTACAACATTATACACTGCAACAGGGCTTGATGTGAATACTAATTATTGTTTCACAGTAAAAGCCGGGGATAGGGCAGATAATAATTCAACAAGTTCAGGGCAAGCATGTAAGTTCACTTTGGCAAATATTCCTGGAACACCAACAGTAAACAACCCTACTGCCACCACAATAGATGTTATATTAGACATAAATTCAAATCCAAGTGCAACACAATTCGCGATTTACGAAAACAGCACAACACAATGGGTACAAACAAACGGAACATTAGGAGCAAGCGAAGCATGGCAAACCAACACACAATGGGGAACAAAAACAACAACAGGATTAACAGCAAACACACAATACTGTTTCGTTTCAAAAGCAAGAAATGGAAACCTAGCTGAAACCGCATTCGGACCGCAAACATGTGCGACAACTCTTGGAGTATTCCCTGCAACAGACCTATCCGCAAATTTCGTTGACACTTTTGGCTTGAATTCAGGAAAAGGTGATGTTTCACTAAGCTGGACTGATAATAGTGTTGCCGAAAACGGTTACTATGTGTACAGAAGCATCAATGGAACAGTGTTTGAGAATATTGCAGGCATTGCCGCAAACTCGGTAGCATACAGCGATACGAATGGCGGAAACGGACTCAACGACAACAGAACGCTATGGTATAAAGTAGGAGCATATGTAGGAGCTACAGATGAAAACAGCAATACCGCAAACACGTTTATCAGCGATAGAACATCGCCTAATATCATTAACCTTACAGTAAACCCGAATAATATCCAAAATAAAATCGGTTTAACATGGACAGGCGCAGGCGACAATAATACATCCAATTCACTTATAGATTATAATATTTTAAGAACAACCACAGTTGAAAGTGATTTGCCTGTATTCTCTGGGAATCCGATTGCGACGCCGACAGGAACATCTGGTTACGATGACACAAGCGCAACAGATACCACAGCACCAAATATGCCTACACTTGATAATATAACGAACTATGGTCAGGCACAGGACATTAATATCGGCTTTTCAGCAGTATCTGATAATGGTACGACATATTACTATGCAGTAGCGAGTATTGATGAGCAAAAGAACAGCAGCAATTCAACAAACAAAAACGGAACAGTGATTACGGGAATCAATGATTATAATATAACTGACCTGAATACAGGAATATCATACCTGACAACGGATACTGATGAAACAAACCACTGGAAGATAATAACGGATTTGTCATCAGGAAGCCAGCACTGCTTTGTAATGCAGGCAAGGGACGTCGCGGGAAATTCATCGGCACAATCCAATCAGACCTGCACAATAAGCCAGGCTTATGTGAAAACAAGTACTGATGTGAATGGATTCTTTGCCCCAAGCACAACAGGCGAACCAAGGTTTGTCGGAATCTGGCAGAATATAGATGCAAATGTACATTTGTATTGTTCAAGTGCAACAGGAAATTTCAGCAACATTGAGGCAGGAGATACAACCAACTTTGCTCCGCCACAGGCAAAGAGCTTTGCGACACTCGTAAGCGACAACAACCTTACACTCAGCAATTTCACGGTAAACAGTTCTCAGGATTCGCTTGTAATGAATTCAGGAGTAACTCAGGCAACAGCAACATTTACATTCTATCAACCAACTGATGTAAGCTGGGATCATATGTCATCCTGGATTGAAAAAACACCTGAAGTGAAGGCCAGAGTAAGGGCAAAAACAGCGTCAACACAGGCAGGATTGACTGCAACCGAGTGGAGCTCATGGAATTTGCCGGACAACTGGTTCATGCAACTTACGGCAAATAAATGGATACAAGTACAAATTGATTTGAATAACACAAATTACACCAACAACATCAATTACGGAAGAATAAGGAAATTATTTGCGGATTATATTGCGTCAAGCGGAACAGATGCGTGCGCACAAACAGTGTATAGAGTTGATACTGATTCAAGCGATTCCATTACATGGGCAAATGCAGGGGCATTCACAGAATATGATTCGAATATTCTTTTCAATTCTGATGGAAATTACGCGCTTGAATTCAAGTCAATTTCAACTTCAGGAAACCAGGAGTCGGCGCAAAAAGTTATTGTGCTTATCGATAAGGTTCCTGAACAGATAACTCTGAATCAGGACATCTGTTCCGGAATAGTTGATGACACCGGATTTTCAGTTAACTGGGATGAGGTTGCAAGCAATGCGGGCGTGTTCCAGTACAAGGTTGTTGCGTCCAATACATCGGCATTTACAAACAAAAAAGTTGTTGCAACAAGCTCAAGCGCTGGACCTACAACAGTTAATCTTTTGACGGATGCGCCAACTGCATGCGGAGATAGTATATGCTCTTACGGAGAAAACTGCCCTTCGGATTCACTAAGTTGTCAATTTGGACAGGTCTGTACAAATGGTTGTGAAATTAAAACAGGAATAACAGCAAATTCAGGTTCTATTGGTAATGGCATATGTGAATTCGGCGAAAATGACACAACTGCTGATGATTGGTGTAAAACACAAACAGGGGATTCCTCAAGTGCATGCATAAACGGCTGTGTGCCAACAGCAGGATCAATTGCAACACAGCAAACCTGGTCAAGAACTCCAAGTTCTTCTACAAATACATGTGGAAACGGAACATGTAGCTTGGATGAATTCTGTCCGTTTGATAATGCTGTTTGCGGAAACGGATATGTCTGCGAAAACGGGTGTAAACAGAATTATGATTCAACCTCCTGC
>PCWY01000015.1:21452-33822 GCA_002762975.1 Candidatus Diapherotrites archaeon CG11_big_fil_rev_8_21_14_0_20_37_9
GTGAATTCCAGTTGACACCTGGTTCTGATCAGGGAATATGCGGAGACGGATTTTGTGGATCTAACGAATTCTGCCCGCTTGATAATAGATATTGTTCATCAACACAAGGAAACGGAGCAGTATGTGATAACGGATGTAAAACAATAGATGCTATTGAAAATGTTATTTATTCGTGTGGCGATGGCATCTGTGGTTCAGGAGAGAACTGTCCACTAGATAACAGTGCTTGCGGAACTATAGGAGTTGCATGTATAAATGGGTGTATACCAACCACTGATAATGGAGCACTTAATCCTGAACAAGGAAGATTCGACCCGCATAGAGGAAGCCTTGATGGAAATATCTTTGTCAGAATTGAATTCCAGGATATTGCGGGTGGAACAACCACAAGCAATGTTGTGAGCTGTGAAATTGATTATGAAAGTCCGTTTAAAATACCTAATGACGGAAGAGGCCTTGTAAAGAACATAAGAAACGGTTGGGGTGACCTGAATTTAAGCTTCCCCGGAAATACATTCGGTGCAGATAACAATGTTGTTGTTGATGCAAATACAACCGCACCTACATTTAACAACGGAAGGCTATTGCAGGCATATAACTTCCAGGTGCCTCAGGGACAATATAATTTCTCGGACATAAAACCAAGATTGACACTTGACATTAATGTAATGGCTTTGGATTGTTACCCTGACTGTACAAGCGCAGATCTGAACAAAGTAAGCATTTATGATTACAATGAAACAACAGAGGAATGGAGTAAGATTCCTTCAATTGTTGACCTTGATACCAACAAGGTATATGCTGACCTGAATCACTTCTCCACCTATGGCCTTGGAGAGGATAATGAAGGGCCTGCACTTTCATCAATTGTAATCAATGACAGTGATGGTTACACAAATGATTCAACTCCTGCATTAACCATAACCGCAAGTGCAGACGCCGCAGAAATGGCATTCAGCTGTAATGATTCTGATTTCACCTCATGGGTAACCTTTGCAAGCAGCTATTCTTCGTTTGATATTACACAATCAGGTTACGGATGCCTCAACGGAGCAAACGGCAACGCAACAGCATACGTGAAGGCACGCGATGACCTTGCAAATGAGTCAGCAACAGTTAATGACACAACATATTATGATGCAACTGACCCGGCAGTTTCAATTTCTTCACCTGCAAACGGAGCAAGCACATCAGAGACAAGCATAACAGTTACATACAATGGCACTGATGCGGATTCAGGCATAAAGAATTACTGGGTAAGTTCTGATGGCACAAATTGGACAAATAACGGAACAAGCACAGGCACAACATTCTCACCACAGACAACAGGAGACCACACTTACTATGTGAAAGCGACAGATAATGCGGATAATAATTCATCAGCCGCATCAGTTACAATTACAATAACATCCGGATCCGGCGGAGGAGGACCTGTATGCGGCAACTTAATATGTGAAGGTGAAGAAACATCAGCAAGCTGCCCGGCTGACTGCGGCACAACAACAGGAACAGAAACATGCGATAATATTGATAATGATAATGATGGCCTTGTGGATGAAGGCTTGACACAGTCATGCGGAACGTGCGGAACTCAGACCTGCTCGGCAGGAATCTGGGGAACATGTAACGAACCGGCAGCCTGTGGAGCTGCGGACCTCAGCGTGTTTGCTTATGCCACAGACAGCCAAGTTGAATACACCAAACAAGCAAATATTGCAGTAACCGTACAAAATACGGGGGAGTCAACCAACGGGTCATTCCAGGTAAGGGTAACTGATGGAGACAGTTATACTGAAACAAAGACAGTTTCAACTCTTGCTTCAAATGATGCAATTGGACTTGCTTTCACAGTTCCTTTCAGCCAGACAAACGCCGGCCAGACAAAGAATTATACGATAACTGTTGATAGCGCAAACCAGATAATTGAAATTGATGAAACAAATAACACGGAAACATTCAGCATGAAATTCGGAAAAGCGGAGGCATGCGGCAACCTGGTTGATGATGACTTTGATGGATATGTGGATGAGGGCTGCGGGCTACCTAACCTGCACATTACTGGTGTTGAAATAGGCAAGCCTGTTTATGTCGGAGACGAACTTGTACAAGTTGATTTCACAATAACACTCGAAACGGAATTTGAGAATGTTGACCTTGAGTTTGTTGTTGCTTACTTCAAAGACACTTTGAATGTGAATGACAGAGTTACACTTGAATTAATTGATTCATTGCAAATCGGAGAGCAGGTAAAACTACACTTTGTATACACTGCACCTATTGGAGAAGTATTCAGGTTTTCCGGAGAAACCGCACCTGAAAAAGCACTTTTTAGCGGGCTTACAAATTTCTATGTAAAAATCGATTCAGATAATGCAGTAAACGAAGTTAATGAGGCAGATAATCTGCTAACACTTAATATTGAAAACCTTGTGCCTGACCTTTTATTTGAATCAACTGATATTCCGTCAACTTCATTCAGGTCAGCCGGGATTCCTGTAAAAGGAATAGTGCTGAATTCGGGAATGGCTACTGCCGAAGCCGGATCTTACCAGGTTACTGCAACAGCCAGCAAAGTGCAGGTATCAGGAAGCGATGCAAATCCAATAATTCAAATTATCCCTGTAAAGACTGTTACTATTGATGGTTCCGCGCTTGCGGAAAATGAAACAAAAGACATTGAATTAACCATAACTGGTCTTGATATAGGGCAATATCTAATTTACTTTGAAGTGGATAGTCTTAATGAGCTTGCAGAAACAAACGAAATTAACAATCTTGTAGTTTGGCCTCACTGGGTTTTAACGGATGATCTTGACTTTTACACTTACCCTGTTTTCCTAAGCAAAGAACCTATATTGACAGGAGCATGGATTGCAAAATCATTCAATGCATCGTATAGTTTCAATGTTTCAGGGGCAACATTCACAAACGCACCACAAAGCCCATATGGATATTTTGATCAAGAGTATTACTTTGTAATAAAAGAAGGCGCAACAGGGAATGCATTTGACCCTACAACTTATACCATAACTTATTTGAAGGAAGGAAGTACAAATGTTACAAAGGATGTTGATGTGGTTAACTCAAGTTTCAGCGAGGCTATAAACCAAGTCAATGACAGGACTATTGACTGGGTACTTGACCCGACATTTTTGAAAATACTGCATTATGAAAGAATAAACAACATTTCATTTGTTTGGTGGGGGTTATTTGCAGACAAATAAATTATTTATTCTGTTCGCGCTTTTCGTGTTGGTTTTTCCAGTAGTGAATGCTGACGCATCGTATATACTCATTGAAAAAATTGGCAATTTGCTAATAGCAACAAAAGTGCTTGATGACGACGGCACTATAAGCAGAGTGGATTTGTTTGTTACCGGACCGGAAAAAACGGCACAATATGCTTATATAGATGTTGCCGAAGGGGAAATATTTAGTGTTCCTTTTACTTCAAGCTCTACAATTGCATATAATTTCACTGATGTTGACGGCCAGACAATAGGGCTTGGTTCTTTTTTAATTGTGCAACTTGGAACCGACCCTATTGGACAACCGGTCTCAACAGACATGGTCAATTTAATCAAAAAAGTAGAACTTATTCCAAGAGTTGTTGAAGGAAAAAGCGCATACTATGCCGATATGCTGATTACCCCTGAACCGGGAAAAGCAATTGATGAAGTTAGTGTAACTTATAGTGTTACACATGAAGGAACCACTGGCACGCTAATACCATATGAAAACGTTATTTTTGACGGTTCAAAATACCATGCGACTTTCGGACCGTTTAACAAAAAAGTTTCAATTACCGCAATTGCTCTGGCGACAAATCCTGAAGGCAAAACTCACAAAAAATGGACAAAGAAAGCTTTTGTATTTGTGTTACCTTCATCAAATTCGTGCCAGATAGGAGAAGTTATTCAGGCATCAGGAAAAGAACCTGAATTGCCCGGGGATGAAATAAGCTTTGCTTCACTTTCGGGTTTTTCACTTTTAACAGTGAAAAAATCAGATAATGGAAACCTCAAAGCAGGATTTGTATTCGATGATGACGCAAGCATTCAGAGAGTTGACGTGTTCTATCAGATTGGCGACACGATAAATCAGGCAACTTACAATAATGTAACCGAAGGGCAAAGCCTCGGAAATGTTCCTTTGATAAATGATTATGAATGGTTTAATTACTTTGATTCTGACGGAAGTGTTTCAAACATTAGTACGCTTAACCAGTTCAATCAGGAAATTATTCTTCCACCGCCAAATCCAAAAACCCCAAAACCTAAATATTTTAAAAATGCAAAACTTACCGATGTTTTATCGGCATCGGAAAAATCAATTGCACTTACAGTCAGCGCCCAAAAAGATGCTGACATACCCGACACAGTAACATTTAAATACTCAGTTAATGGCGGAAACCAAAAACAGGTTGAAATGACTCTTATAGGAGATGAATATGTTGCTAGCCTCGGAAGCTTTGATGGCGAGTTTGATATAGCACCCCAAAGAGTTGAAGGAATAGGAGAAAAAGGAATGCAAGCTGTTTACCTTTTAGACGGATGGTACTCGTTAACACAGGCAGAGGAACTTTCATGCCAGGAGCTTTGCGGAGACAACACAGACAATGATAATGATGGCTTAGTGGATGAGGACTGTGTGCTTTTGCCGGAACTCTTTTTCCTGAACAAAAATATCCCATTTTACAGTATTTCACAAACCCCTGTAAAAGCAGATGTAACAGTAAAGAACAGCGGGGTTGCAAACGCACCTAATTTTACAATTAATTTTTACCTTAACAACGAATTAGTGGACTCTGAAATAGTCCCAGGATTGAATTCAAATGAAAGCCAAAAAGTTTTCTTTGAAGCACCATACATGGAAAGTTATGAAGGGACAACAACAGCAAAAGTTGTTATTGATGAAAGCAATGAGGTTCCAGAACTTGTAGAAATCAACAATATTTATATTCAAGATATTATAGTAGGACCAAATTTCTTTGAGGTTGAACTCAATTATAACAAAACCGATTTCCCCGCAGATAATAGACAGGTAAGGGTAAGGGACGGCAATTTCAGAGTTGTTGATGATGCAACAGTTACAATAACATTGCCTTCAGGGCAAATTATTACTAAAGTAACAGATTCTGAAGGGTTGGTGGAATTTGCCCTCGGGCAGGCGGGAACTTATAATGTTGAAATTGAGAAAGGGGACTTTATTCCATTTAACGGGAAATTCGGTGTCGCTAAATTAATTATTCCCGGACTTGAATCAATTGTGCCTATTGGAAGCGAACAGAACCTTGTTGTTGTGAACACAGAAAATAACAAACTTGTAAGCGGAACACTTGAATTGTCATACCCTGACGGAAAAACAGAGCAATTTGATCTTTCAAGTGAAGAGCCAATTAAAGTGGATGCTTTGCAGAGAGGAAAACATGAAATAAAAGTAATCAGAAATCAGATTACTGTACTCAGGGTTGATTTCGTTGCCACAGAATCAATTGGAACAGCGGTATTGCTAAGCGACTTTGCGGAACTTATTTTCGGCCAGATAATCAATACACCTGTGTTGTTCATATACCTGCTCTTCATTGCAATCCTGAGCGCATTGATTGCCTATTCAAAGAGCAAAATGTTCTTCAAAAAGAAATCTAAAGGAAGCACGCAAAAGCGCAGAGAACAGGCAATCAGAATAGGCATAGCCGTAATCTATCTGCTTGCTCCGTTCCAGGTAGCCAGAATGTTTGATTTCAATGTTGCATTAATATTTGTATTCCTTGATATTATGGCATTATTGTTTGTTGAATATTATACAAAAAGCCTATTTGGCGGCAAAAAAGCAATTAAAGTATAAATTTGGCTTTTGAAACTATAAGTTTAAATTTTCTTAATCCCTACTAAATTCAGTCACTTTTAGGAGGTCTTTAGTTTGAAAGTTGCAATTAACGGATTTGGAAGAATAGGGAGACTTGTCCTCAGATGTGGAATCGAGGAAAAGGAAATCGAATGGATTATTAATCACCCTCAAGGAGTTGAAAGCGCAGAACATTTATTCAAATATGATTCTGTACACGGAACTTACAAAGGAACTGTAACACATGATGCTGAACACCTTATTATTGACGGAAAAAAAGTGAAAATAATTTCACAAAGAGTAAAACCTGAGCAATTACCCTGGAAAAAACTTGGTGTTGAAATTGTAATTGAAAGCACAGGCGTATTCAGAACAATGGAAGAAGCTGAAGGGCACATAAAAGCAGGAGCAAAAAAAGTAATTATCTCAGCACCAGGAAAAGGAGAAATAGAAAGTTTTGTATGCGGAGTTAATACAGATAAACTTGCTGGTTCAAAAAGTGTCATTGACAATGCGTCATGCACAACTAATTGTCTTATGCCTGCAGTTCAAGTCCTCTATGAAAATTTTGGAATCAAAAGAGGATTCATGACAACAATACATGCTTATACTGCAGACCAGAACATTGTTGACGGAACTCATAAAGATCCAAGAAGAGCAAGAGCTGCTGCAATGAATATTGTGCCAACAAGCACAGGTGCAACAAAAGCAGTTGCAAAAGTAATTCCTGCACTTAAAGGAAAAATTGAAGGAAAAGCAATAAGGGTTCCTGTTGCAGATGGTTCGCTTGTTGAGCTTACAATTGAAACAGAAAAAAATACAACCATAGAAGAAATAAATAAAGCAATGAAAAAAGCAGCAGAAGGCAAGCTGAAAGGAATACTTCAGTACACCGAGGACCCGATTGTGTCATCAGACATTATTGGAAATAAACATTCAAGCGTTTTTGATGCCGAATTAACCAAAGTAGTTGGGGGAAACCTGGTGCAAATTGTAACCTGGTACGACAACGAAATGGGTTACTCTCAAAGAACAGTTGATTTGGTGAAAGAAGTGGCAAAAAGGAAATAGCACATGCTATTTCCGCCCAAGATTTTAAAAAAAAATTAAATCAAATATTTTTTGAATTCTTTTGCATACCGTTGAGGCGTTGAAAGGAAATCAAATTTTTTCGGATTTTTCATTGCAGTTTTATACATTGGTTCATTCAAAAAACCAAATTCAGGGAATTCTTTTGCAGAAAGCAATTGAATTGAAGGAGCCTGATTCCATTTCTTGTTTTTCACAAATCCCTGCTCCGTATAATACCATTGAACTCCCCTTAGCTTCTCAATAGGCCCGTAGTTTGAATTAAAGCCAGGGTAAACCCAATTAGCCATAACCAAGGGCTCTTTACCTGGGTTTACAGTTACGTGCGCAAACCCAGGAAGCATTAAACATTTATCGCCAGGTCTTGCATCATAAACAAGGAACTCATTATGGTTTGTAAGCAAATAAAGCGCCCTGCCGTGCAGCACCTCATAAACCTCAGGATACCAAGTATTTGTTCCGGGAACCTTTGGATGGTAATGTCCAAAGGTTTTGTTGTATTCATCTCCAACCTTGAAACCAGGGAGAACGGTAATATCAAACCTCAACTTATTATGTAGAATGGTTTTTCTGTCTTTTTCTAAAGCAATGTCTCGGTACATATCATAAAATTCTTTTGGCGCCTTTGCAGTTGGATTTTTGAGAACCGCTTTCATTCTTACGTGAATTCTTCCTTCAGGAACAACTTTTTTCATTCCTGCACCAAAAACAAGCTTTCCATTTTTCAATTTAAGCGGCAATCCGCTTATTTCATTCAAATCAATTGTAGACATGTAGACATTAGCAATTAAATGAATAAAAAAGCTTTGTTTGAGACTCCGACAAAAGCAATAAAATACCTAACAAGTACAATAAATGTAGAATTAACACTTGGTGGGTGATTCAATGAAATACAAAAGTGTTTTTGATTACGATTTGAAAGGAAAAACTGTTTTTGTAAGGCTTGATCTTAACAGCTCCGTTGTTGAAGGAAGAGTTGTAATTTCATCAAGGTTAAGGGAGCACTCCAAAACAATTTATGCTTTAAGCGAAGAGGGTGCAAAGGTTGTTGTTTTATCACATCAGGGAAGGGCAGGAGAAGACGGTTTTATTTCTTTGAAAAGGCACGCCGATCACATTAGAAAATTTATTGATAAACAGGTGCAATTTGTTGCATGGGAAAAAGATTATGTTTCTGCAATAAAAGAAATGAAGGATGGCGAAGTTGTTGTGCTTGACAACACAAGATTCCAGAAAGAGGAGGAGGAAAAGAAAACTCCTGAAGAACACGCAAATGATTCATTCATCAAAAAACTAGGGCCTTTGGGTGATTTATTTGTGCAAGATGCATTAAGTGTTTGTCATAGGGGACATGCATCTGTTGTTGGTTTCAAAAAATACATGCCTTGCGTTGTTGGACCTACTTTACAAAGGGAGCTTGACGCGCTCGGCAACCTAGAAAATACTGAAAACGGAGAAAGGGTTGTTGTTCTTGGCGGAGCTAAGCTCAAAGATTCGGTTAAATTACTTAAAGGGATTCTTGATTCAGGAATGTGCAATAAAGCATGTATTGGCGGTCTTTTTGGTGAACTTTTGCTGAAAGCAAACGGTACTGATTTTGGAAACAAGGAAAAATTCTTTGAAGAACAAGGTTTTAGCGAACTTTTGGGTGATGCAAAAGAAATAATTGAAAAAAATAAAGAAAAAATAATTTTGCCTATTGATCTTGCTGCTGAGCAAGGGGGCAAGAGAGTAGAAATTCCAATTAAAGATTTACCAAGCGATTTATCCCCCATGGATATCGGAAAAGACACAACAGAAGAATTCAAAACAATAATTCGGACAGCCAAAGTTGTTGTTTTCAACGGACCGATGGGAGTCTATGAAAAGAAATCTTTTGCAATTGGAACAAAAAAAGTTCTTGAAGCAATCGCATTCCATCGTTGTTATTCAATAATCGGCGGAGGAGATACAGAAAGGGCACTAACATCATTTGGTTTGGTGCCTGCTGACTTCAGCCATGTATCACTTGCAGGAAAAGCGTTGTTGCAATTCCTTTCGGGAAAACCACTCCCTGGATTAGAAGTGCTTGAAAAGGCATGAATTAAAATCTTAAAAAAAATTAAAAAAAACTAATTTTATTTCAAAAAAATAAGGATAAGTGTAAAGGAGAAGGGTGCAAAACACATGCGACGTACCCTGAAAGCGGGTTAAGCTTCACCCTCTCCTTTTTTTGTTTACATTTTTGTTGATAACAGTTTTGTCACCGAGTAAGTGAAGCTCATTCTTGAATAAAATATTTAGCAATTAGTTTTCCAAACAACAAAGGAAAATAAAACAAGAAATTCAAACAATCGTCGTAATCGTTTATATAGATATTAAAACGCCCAGCCAAGAGTGCTTAAAATAATTATAATCAAAATTCCTGGAATTCCACCAAGGCCTGCAATCAGAATGCTCCATATGTTAATGTCAACCTGAACAAATGGAAAAAAATTAAGTAAAACAAGCACAACAAGACCAAGGAAACTGTTGATTGCAAGCACAATTAGTTTTTTTCCGAGTTTTAATGCAAAAAAAACAACTAAAACTAAAAGAAATGCAGTAAGAATTGGTTCAAGAAAAGGAATTGGAGCCATAGAAAAAATAGTGCCAAAAAACGTTTAAAACAAAGTTAAAATAATAAGCAATTAAGCTTGGATAATTTGAAGGAGAGTGGAGGACTGGCTTCTGTTTGATTTACGATAGGCATAACCAACCCTTGAAGCCTTAATCTTGGACACGGAAACTTGCTGCCCTGCATCCTTGACGAAATTCCTCCAGTTCATAATATACTCCCCCACCTCTTGAGGTGAAACCCATTTTTGTCGCACGAATTACTACTTAATATCTTACCCCCTTCTCATTTATATAAAGATAGGTATAAATTGTATATTAACTAGCAAATGTATAGTTGATGTATTATGGTAGATTGGCAAAAAACCGCAGAATTCGTTGCAAAAAAGCACAATTTGTCAATTCTAAGAACGTTAATCAACGGCCAGCAAGGATTGGGATTTAATTCCATTATGAATACTAATACCGGAATAACACCCCGTATACTTTCAACAAGACTAAAAGAACTGGAGAAATCAGGACTTATTCAAAAAAACCTGGTTCTTGGAACAAAACCAAAAATTGAATACCTTGCACTGCCAAAAGCCCAAGGACTGAAAAAAATTATTTCTGAATTAGATAAATGGGGTCAGAAAGAACTCTAAATAACAGGCACATAATTAACACGCCACAACAAATAAATTCACAAACCACTTTACTAATAGGTGATATTTTGGCAAAATTCAAAATTATTTATGATAGGAACAACTGCGTTGCAGCAGGACCTTGCGCAGCAGTTGACTCGGAACATTTTGCAATAAATGCTGATGATGGCAAAGCAGATCTTATTGGTGGAAAAGAAGTTTCCCCTGGAATATGGGAATTGGAAATTGAAAGCGATGAACTTGCAAATCAGGCAGTAGAAGTCTGCCCTGCAGCAGTAATCTCAATAAAAAAAATTGAATAAATTCAATACTAACACAATATTAAATTTTCTAATAAACTTTTAGTTTTAGTGAAACGAACATAGATAAACAACAAAAACCAAATATATTCAGAGGAATTTAAATGGAAAGGAAAATTCAAATCTCTAACATCCCAAAAACCCACCACGTGGATAAAGATGCAATAACCCAAAAAGCAATAAAAACTTACGATAAAATTAACACACGAATCCCAGGAGAACTTACACTAGACATACACTTTAAAGAAGCAAAAATTCAAGGCAACAGAGAACAAATTGAAGCAAAAGTAAAAGCAGTTGTTGCCAGCACAGTACTTAACGCAACGTTCATTGAATGGAACGCCGAAAAAGCACTCACTCTTTGTTTGGCTGCAATTGAAAAAGAAGCAGCAAAAAAAACAGAAAGTAAGAAAATCTAAGTTTAATGCGTAAACTGGTTCGGATTGTTTAACCGTTTAAGGTATTAATACGTATCGCTTTTTAGTTATTGAACTTTTGAGGGATAAACTATGAGCCTTATTTCATTAACATTTGGAGAACGAAAGATGAGCGAAATAAAATCGCCACACATAACAATTTCAACACCTGAAAGCAGGTTAAAGGAAACATTCAGTAAAATGCAATTTGTTGAAGGAAAAGCAGAAATAAAAAAAACATGCACTTTTTACGCACAAGAAGAAGTATTTGCATTACTACAAGTAACTGAAGGCCTTATAGGCGAAAATATGAAAGCTTACTATGATGGCAGAAAACTCCAAATCCTTGGAATAGAATCAAAATACGGAAGCTATGCCAGAAAAGGAATGACTGTCGGCGTAACCCTGCGCGGCATTACAAAAGATGAGCTTAAACAGGGAAAACTAATAAGCTTCAAAACTTGTTAGTTTTCCCAACCCCTAATCTCAGGAAACTGAATTAATACAATTATTCCTGAGAACATCACCAGAAATCTGCGTGCAATAACTAAGCTTATTCTCCTGCACACCAGAATCAAAATAACATAAATCTCTCTGCTCCGTTGCAAGAACCTCGCATTGCGCAAGTGTACCAGTGGGCTTTGAAAAGCAACCACTGAAAAATAAAATAAGAATCAAACATAGAATTGAAAGAAATTTAACCAACCAAACACCGATTATGTAGAAGATAAAGGAATTATTTTAGGGTTCTGTCTTTTGTGCTCCGTTTCTTTAATTTGTTTTTTTATTTTCTCACCGATTTTTTCCTTTCCTGCAGGAATTTTTTTTCCTTCAAGTATCAATGGAAGTAGTTCGTCCAACTCAGCATAAGTTAACCCCATTTCTTTTTCATCTTCTTGCCCTTTCCATAACTCTGCACTTGGTGCTTTTTCCAAAAATTCATGTGGAATTCCTCTATATTCAGAAAGTGCTCTAACCTGAGTTTTCAATAGATTCCCAATTGGAAAAAAATCTGCAGCAGCATCACCGTACTTGGTAAAATAACCCATATAAAATTCAGATTTATTTCCTGTTCCTGCAACCAAACACTCAGTAGAATTGGCATAATTATACAACACTAGTGCTCTTGTTCTTGCATTAAGATTTGCTTTTGCAATATCGCTCGGTATCCAAGGTAGCTTGGAAAAGGAAGCAAGAATGCCATCTATTTCAACAACAAAAAATTTAACAGCTAATAAAACAGCAAGTTTTTTTGCATCGAACCCACTTTTATCTGAAGTTATTGCTTTGTTGGGCATGAAAATTGCAGTAACATTACTCTTTCCAATAGCCTCTGTTAGCAGAGAAAGTACAAGTGCAGAATCAATGCCGCCACTCAAACCTAAAACAACTTTTGTTTTTCCCTGCTCCGTAAAAAAATTAGCAATGTTTTTTACAAGAACTGAATTTAGCTCATTTATTTTTATGAAAATCACCAACT
>PCWY01000029.1 GCA_002762975.1 Candidatus Diapherotrites archaeon CG11_big_fil_rev_8_21_14_0_20_37_9
CACCAAACGACTCAACATCACAGTTTACACACAAATTTTAGCCAGAATCATCCACAACAACCGAAGAAAAACCAACTATCACCAACTCAAACAAACACAACCACGAATTAATACGCAAAGCCGGGTTCAGATAATAACAATGTTAATTATACGTCAATTGACGTAATATTTAAGTTCTTTTTGTGTGTATTTTTAGTATGAAAAAAATTCTTGCAATAATTTCATTTATAGTATTGTTCCTTGTTTCGGGCTGTTTGCAGGAAGCAAGTCCTCAAGACCGGCTTGCTTGCATGGAATTAACATCCTATTCTTTCATAACTATTCCTGAATGCGATTCACAGGATTCTTGTTTCATTGAGCTTGAAAAGAATTTTCCAATAAATGAAAGCCTTTTTTCATCTGAAGTAAAAGCAGCTGTGTTTGATTCAAAAAATCATGCAGCAAGAGCTTGGCTTTTCATGAATGCTGCAAGAGAAAATCTAAATGCAATTCATGATGTCTGTGCTTCACAGAAAAACATTTCATCACTTTCTAAAGAAACAAACAATCTGAGGAACAACCTGCTTATTGTTGTGGAAGAAATCGATCGTTTCAATGAGTTTGCTTCAACTGCAATAGTCCTTGAAACAAACCGCCTTGAGGTTGATGACGTTAACTTAATGAAAGAAGAATTTCTTTTTGATGATTACATTATTATGAACCAGAATATCCTTGATTTTTCGCAGGGAAATTCCGGTTCAAATACCTATGCTTCAAGGTTTCTTTTCGAAGCCAAAAAATTCGATGTAATTGCATCCTCGCTTGATTTACAGCCTGTGTTGAGGGAATCAACCATTTTTGATTTGCTTGAAGGAAATGACAAATTGTTTGTGGCTTTTCTAAAGGAAAAGGATTTTCCGCTTGTTTCCCTTTCTCCGTTTTTCTTTTCAATATCCGAATTCCTGAAAAATCTTTTTGTAATGTCAGATTCGCTTGGTATACTCAATGCACTTCCTTCGTTCGAGGTATTTTCTTCTGTTGAAAAAATTATTGGGGCAAGAGATTCTGCACTAAGTTCGTTTTTCATTTTGTTTGAATCAGATTCTATTAACCGAAAAGAACTTACCGAGCGCAATGCAGTTTATTTACAGGAAATAACAGATTCGTTAAACAAATCTTCATCAGACATTGATTTCATTTCAAAGAATTATTCTGAACAGGATGTTGTACTTGTTTCTTCTCTTCTTTCAGATGGCACAGAAACACTGGTTTCTGCTTCTTTTGTTTTTGATTCATTCAAAAGCCTGAAAGCGCATCTTTCAGAGCGGGAATCCGAACTGAGTTCAGGTTTACATTCTATTCAAGAATCAGAAATACTTGGTTCGGTGAGTCTCGGAAAAAAAACCCTTTCGCTAAAGAACCTCCTTTCTTCTGCAAGTGATTTTGAAGAAGAAATAACGTATTTTTCCGGTCTTCTCAATAACCTTTCAGGTAGTTGCAGTTCAAAAATTGCGGAAATAAAATCTATTTCAGGCAATTATAATTCACAAACAAGCCCTGTTGTTGTTTCATTGCGCTCAAGGCTTAAATCTGAGATGTTGTTTTATGAAAAATCCGAGCCAAAGAGCATTGAATCTTGTATTCGTGTAATAACTTTGCATAATGATCTTGTCGCTTCCCTTAGTGATTCATTGGGCGAAAAATATTCTGATTCTTCAATAGATTCCTGTTTTGCTGCCGCCCAAAAATCAATTGAGCTTTCCGGCGATTCTACGCTTTTAGAACAACTTGATTCTTTGAGACTTATTCAAAAACCTTACAATAACCCGGATTTGGTCAAAACAGCATGTGTAGAACTTAACCAAAGAGCTGATTTGAGAACAAAAGATTTTTCCAATGCCAAATCAGCAGAACAAAGTTTTTCCAATGTATTGGAAAATATTTCTGTTAGTTATTCGCTTTTGAGTGAATATCCTTCGGGTTCTTTGTTAAAAAAAGTTGATACGTTAAAATCAAAATCTGACGCGCTTAACACTTTTTTTATTAGGGGTTTTTTAAATCTTGAAGAATTTTCTTCTTTTGATGAAATAAATTCTTTTGCTTCCGAGGTTGCCGCACTTCAGAAACAATCCGAATCATTGCTTTCGGAAATTGCAAAAGCAAGTTTTGAAAATTATTCTTTGTTGGAAACCTTTGATAATTCGGGAAAGTCACTTTTCAGGGCGTCGTTTTCAAATACTGCCGCGCAAGCTAATGTTCCATTCAATGTTGTTATTTCAGTTCCTGTCAAAAATCCTGAAGAAATTTTTTCTACAGGAAATATTACTTCAATTACTTCTGACGGGAAAACAACTTTGCGG
Organism: Candidatus Diapherotrites archaeon CG11_big_fil_rev_8_21_14_0_20_37_9; assembly: GCA_002762975.1. GTDB lineage: Archaea > Iainarchaeota > Iainarchaeia > Iainarchaeales > Iainarchaeaceae > PCWY01. The sequence continues at coordinate 2,340 of PCWY01000029.1, forward strand.
TTTTCAGGGCTTTTGAAAGGCCTTAATTCAATAATATTTGATTTGAATTCGCTTTCAGAAAAACCAGCTGAATTGCCTGTTGTGGTTCAAAATAATAATGATAAAGAAAAAATTATCGCAGAAAAAAATAAAATTCTTGAAAAAACAGGAACTCTTGATGTTGATGAAAAAGAAAAAGTGGACTTTTTGGATGCTAAAATAGATTTCCTTGCCGAAACAGGAGACTACCAAAATGCTTTTGCCGAACTTGAAAATCTTAAATCTGAGTTAGCTTTATTCGAATCCAAGGGAAAAGCTAATGAATCTGCTGCACTTGCCTTTATGGATTCTTTTGGCAAAATTCCTGCTGCAAGAAAACAATTATCGGAAAAAATTGTAGGTGTTGAAAAAATCTTTGCAGGTATAACTGAAGAAGAATTTGCAGGGATTAGTGCATTTTCTCCGATAACTCTGCAAAGGATACAGGAAATCAAAGCGCTCTTAAATGAAAAATTACCTATTTCTAAGGAAAAAGCGGATGCGCTTTTTAATGCAAAAGAATTCACTTTGCTTTTGGACTCTGTTGGTTTGTTTGAGGCTGAAAAATATCTATTTGATTTAGATTCTGCTGATGCCGAGATTTCTGCCGCAATAGAAAAAATAAAACAAAATGCATTGTCCTCTTATAATGTGGCAGTTTCCAAGAGAAAAATTTCAGGTAATGCTAATGGGGATGAACTTCTTCTTTCTGCGAAACAGGCACTCGAACAAAAAAATTATTTCAAGGCAATGACTGATTCATCAAAAGCGGCATCAGCTATACCTTCAATTGATGGATCCGGATTTGAATTGCCTTTACAGGTCTATCCTCTACTTTTAGTGGTTATTGCTGCAGTTGCATTCGTTTTCTTAAAATCCCGCAAAAAAGAGCCATTAGAACCAAAAAAAATCAGAAAAGCAGAATAAATTGGTTTTTTTATTTTTTAAAGTAGAAATAAACAAATACGCCAAGTGCAATAAGCAGGAAGCCCGTTCCTGCAATTAGGTCTGTGCTTAAATCGTTTTTTTCAACCAGTAATTCTGCTTCCTGGCATTGTATGCTTGTTTCTTCAAAAATCATGTCACAACCAACAAAGTATTTTCCTGGTGCAATTCCTTTGACGATGAAAGAAAAGTGCGCTTCCTGCCCTGGAGAAATAGCAAATGTTTCAGAATCATTTCCTATTATTTCAAGTCCTGTTCTTAGGTTTAATAGGATATTTTTTATTTCCCTTTTGCCATAATTTTTGACTTCTACTTCTATTGGATTATTGTTGCCGGCTTTTGTTGTATCGCTTTCAAGTTTTACTTGGACTGATAACTCATTTTTCATTGGAATTGATTCGAATGTTGGTCTGTTTGAAAGCAAGCCCACGCTTTCGCCAAAGACATTTTCAAATTCCATAAATGCAGGTAGTAATGTCATTGGAGTTTCTTTGGTGGCTACTGCGGTAAATCCAATCCTGAATTCTCCAGGGATTACACATTCAGTATTTTCATCTCTTTTCTGGCACTTTTCAACGGTTCCTGTTTTTGAAGTTTCTCCTTTAAGAACCTGAATCCAGGGCAAAGCTTCCTCAAGTTCATCTTTTCTCCAGCTTAACTTTATTGCCTGATCTTCGCTTCCATAATTTCTGGCAACCGCATCAATTTTGAAAGGCACATCAACCTGGGGCCTGTAAGTTTCAAGTTCCAATCGTAACCCTGTTTCTTTCGGGAAATAGCTTGTTTTATAGACTCCAAAGGTTGATTCATTGCTTACCTTTATCTGGCTTGTTGAAAAGGATGTTTTTCCGCAAATCCTTAACTGGTTGTCTGCGCGGATTTTCTCCCTCGGAACAAGAATTCTTGCAAATCCGTTATAAAATTCATCTGCCTTGATTTCGGCAACTGCGTTATCATCATTCAGGAAAACAATGATTTTTGCTCCGTTCTTTTGCTCCGGCAAAAACTCAGCCTTAACTGAAAGAATTGGAAAAGCAAGCGCATTAAGATCCTGGTGGAAAGTAAAATCATACTTATTGCACTCAAAAACATTAACATCTTTTATGTAGTAATCATTATATCCTTGGTCTGCAAAGGAGAATTCGGAAAGCACTGCAGCGCTTGTTATGTAGCTGAGTAAAATCAGAGTTGTAAGTAAAATTAAGCGTTTCATTTGTTTTCCCTTTTGTTAAGCTCAATAATAATTGCCTCGAATGTTTCTTTTATACTTTTCCTGCTTTCCACTTCAATTCTCTTCTTTTTAGGGTATTTTCTTGCCGCGTGCTTCCTGCAATACTCTATTCCTTCACAGAAAACATTGTCCTGCACCTTTTCTGCTTTATATCCGCGCATTTCAAGCCTTGCTTCAAGTATTTCCGGATCGCAGGTTATTACAATAATGTAATCAAAATCTGCCTTTATTTCGCATATAAGGTGGCCTTCAATAATCGCATTTTTTTGCTTTTTAAGGTATTTATTGAGGCTTTCCTCGAGTTTTTTCAGAGGCACAACAAGCTCGTTCTCTTCCTTATCAAACTCCCCTATTCCTTCTTTCAGGGCAAATTCTTTCTCATTTAATGGCTGTATTTTGATAAATTCGCCAAGCATCTTCGCAATCGCGGTTTTTCCAACACCCGGAGTACCTGTAATGCCTATTTTCATGTATTATTCTTTTGCAGAAAGAGAATTAAAGGGGTGGTTTGGAGAGAGAGGATAAGGGGTGAAACAACATTAAATGCTAGTTGAACGATTCCTGTTCAAGCCAATAGCGTCGTCTTTTAGCCTCTCTCCCCCTTGTTCTAGGGCTTCCAGTAATTTAGAAACCTTGTCTTTTTCTGTGGACTCTCCCAATGTATTTGCCACGTTAATCACATTTTCCCCCTAGAACTAGAGTAGTATAAACTAACTCATATAAATACTTTTCCCAAAAGAACGCTAAATTGAGCTTCTTTTGCTTTTTTATGTAATTTTCTCCAGTTATTCTGGAAATGGAGGCTAAATAAGCTTTTTTTAGGTTTTTTTTATGTATATTTATGTTTTTTTTGATTTTTTTTCTTGTTGAAAAATTCTTAAAAAAACCAGTTATGTATATGTCTAGTTAAACAACGAATTCGGTGTTTTAAAGCCTAGAAGAATGTATTCTAAAAGATTTTTAGATTTAGAAAAAGTTTATTTGAGTCTTACTGAGTCGATGTTTCTTATTGATTGTGATGAAATCCCGTATTTTGCTGACAAGTATTTTGCAAGTTCGATTGTTTTGGATGCTTCTCCGTGGTCAGTAAGTATTCTTTTTGGTCTTGGTTTGAGGTTCCTTACATAAGCATTCAACTGGTTTCTGTCCGAGTGCCCTGAAAAACCATCAAGTGTTTCCTGTCTTAGATTTATGTTTATTTTCCTTGTCCTGCCTGAACTGTCTGTCATAGGCAATGTTTTGAGTCCTGCCTGTATTTTTCTTCCTAATGATCCTTCACCCTGATATCCAACATATACAAGACAGTTTTTTGGGTCTTCAGCCATTTTGTAAAAGTATTGCACAGAAGCTCCACCTGTTAGCATTCCGCTTGAAGCAAGTATAATTGCGCTTCCTTTTTCAACAATTTCATCCCGCATTTCAGGTCCTGCAAGTGTAAATAAATCTGAAGTAAAAGGTGAATCATTCTGCAAAATTCTCTTTTGCACTGAATTTCTCAAATATTCAGGGTATGCAGTGTGTATCGCAGAACTTTCTTTAGTCATTCCATCTATGTAGACTTTAGTATCTGGACTTATCAGGCCTCTCCTGTAAAAATTTTCAATTACTAATTGTATTTCCTGTGCCCTTCCAACAGCAAAACTAGGTATCAGGATGTTTCCCCCCTGATTTATGGTTTCCTGAATTATTTTCAGAAAAGCGGCTTCAGTTTCTTCTCTTGAGGTTTGAATATCATCTTTTGAACCATAAGTGCTTTCAACAATAAGAGTTTCAAGTCTTGGATAATTACTGTCTACATTATTGAATAATCTTGTGAAACCATATTTTATGTCCGCACTGTAAACTAAGTTATGTGCCCCTTCTCCAATATTTAGGTGCACTGAGCTTGATCCAAGGATGTGTGATGCATTATGGAAAGTGAGCCTCATGTCAGGTGCAATATCCGTAACTTCCCTGTATTCGCGCGTAATGCAGTATTTTAGCATTTCCTTTACATCCCTTTCGGAGTAAGGCGCATCTCGGTTGTCTTTTGCCATTATGTCAATATAGTCAAAATTAAGGAGTGCCGATAAATCTCTTGTTGGTTCTGTACAATACACAGGTCCTCTGTAACCGACTTTGAATAAATAAGGTATGAATCCTGAGTGATCCATGTGTGCGTGGCTTAAAACAACTGCATCAAGCTCATTAATTGGGAATCTTATTACGTCAAGGTAAGGGAAAGCATCTTCATTGGTTTGTGCAGCAACATTGATTCCGCAGTCCAAAAGAACCTTTGTTTTTCTTGTTTCAAGAAGCATACAGCTCCTTCCAACTTGCCTGAAACCGCCCAATGCCGTTAGCCTTACCCAGCTTGGCTGTGCCTTTTCAGAGTAAATCTTTTTGGCTGTTTCTTCAAGAATTTTTTTCCTTTCTGAGCTGTACTTTATCAAATGGCTTCTTATGCCTCTTAATATTTCACTCGGATTTGTAGGCGACCTGAGTATTTTTGGTGTCCAACCGGTTTTGAGTATAATTTCCTTGCTTGTCATTCCGCCTTTGCCAATAACAAGTCCAGGTTTCATTGATTCAATCCAAACTTCGTGGAAAGCATCGCTGAATTGAATATCGCTTATTTCAGCATCCTGTGGAACAATTTTCATTATTTTTTCTTTTGCTTCCTTCGGGTCAATTAGTAAACTTTTGTCCGCCCTGATATTTACCTTTTTCTTGAGCTGGTATGCAACATTCTTCACGTAATCCTCATTTTCGTGAAAAACAGCTGGTTTTTTGGTGTAAATTGCCACTTCAGGGCCTTCAAGCTCAACACCCGTTACTTGCGCATCGCTGTTAACGATTGCTTTTACAACTTCCTTTACATCTTTCAAATAATCCATTTAATTCACTTGTACTTAAAAAAAAATTTGCCGAGAAAAAACTATTGGTTAAAAAACCGCTTTTATTTCATTGTTGTTTCTTGTGCAGCAACTTTTGCGACATCTTCGAATGCAAGCTGCTTCACGCCTTTTGCGTCAACAACAAAAACAGTTGCCGCTTTTCCACCACTGTACACGTCTCTTCTTTTTCCTGATTCAATTGCCCTTACTGCAAGTGCAACAGCATCCTTTTCGCTCAAACCTGTTTTATATCCAAGGTCAATTGTGTTCAATGCAGGTTCGGTTCCTGAGCCTGATACTGCATACTGGGTTCTCTGCAATACTCCGCCGTAAGGTGTGAGATCGTAGAGTTCAGGTTTTTCGCTAAAACCGCCTATAATGAACTGCGAAATGTAAGGGAAATACCTGTTGGAATTCAGAACATTTGAAAGCATTGTTGATGCTGCCCTTGCTGACATTTGTTCTCCTCTTTCAAGCTCGTAAATTTTTGCCTGGCTCTTTAGAAACCTGACAATTGCCTGACTATCTCCAACATTGCCTGCGTTTGTAAGTGCCATTTTGTCATTAATCTGGTAAATTTTCTCAGAATCTTCCTCGTAAACAATGTGCCCCATACTAGCTCTTTTATCAGCAGCAAGTACTACGCCGTCCTTGTAAATGATTCCTACTGTGGTAGTGCCTGTTTTGAGATCTTTGGTCTCCATTAATATCACAAAAATAGTGGGTTTCTAACCTA
>PCWY01000049.1 GCA_002762975.1 Candidatus Diapherotrites archaeon CG11_big_fil_rev_8_21_14_0_20_37_9
TGGGACGGAACATTAGCCGATACGCCTAGGCACACTTTTAAGATTTATCAAGAAATATTTGCGGAACTTGGCAAAGAACTCACTTTTGCCGATTTTAAAAAATATTTTGGACAAGACCACACACCATTGTACAATTTTCTTGGTTTGACTCCTGAACAGAGAAAGCAGGTTGATGGGAGTTGGTTTAGGATTTATTCAAAGGTTCAGCAAAGTTTGAGGCTTTACCCGCAGGCAAAAAGATTATTGAGGCATCTAAAAGAAAGCGGTTACAAAATTGGGTTGGTTACAAGCGGAAAAGAATGGAGAATATCTCAAGAACTTGAAATGTTCGGAATCGAAAACCTATTTGACACAATCGTCACGGTTGAGCACATAAAAAAACCAAAACCAGCCCCAGATGGCCTTCTTTTGGCGGCAAAAAAACTCAAAGTTTCTACCACTGATTGCATTTATGTGGGCGACATGAGTGAGGATATTGTGGCTGGAAAAAGAGCTGGAATGAAAACAGGCATTGTGGTTCATGGAATGCATGAACACTCTAATCTAGGGAGACTAAAACCGGACTTGGTGATTGAAAAATTTAACTCCCGTTACTTTAAACACACAAAAACAAGTGAGCCAAAAATAAAACCGACGGATAGTAGGAAACTTGACAAGTGAAAAAAATGTTGGTGGAAGAAGTCATAGTAAAAACATTGGAGGCTAACGGCGTGCAAAACGCTTTCGGTTTTCCGGGAGAAACAACTCTGCCACTTTACAAGGCACTTAAAGAATCATCAATAAAACATTACCTAGCAAGAGATGAAAGGTGTGCAGCTCACATGGCTGACGGGTACGCAAGAATCACTAATAAAATTGGGGTTTGTGATGCACCAGCAGGAATGGGTGTTCCTTTCCTTTGCCCAGCTTTACTCGAAGCATATAACAGTTCAACTCCAATGCTGGCTATTGTCAGTGACACGCCAAAGGAACTCAAGGGAAAGTGGGCTACTAGTGAGTTAGATCAAGAAACCATGTTAAAGCCAGTTACAAAACAACAATACGTTGTTTCAATCCCGAACAATGCAGCGGCTTTGACAGCTAAAGCAATTAAAGAATCTATTAGCGGCAGATCCAGACCGACATTGCTCCAAATATCGTACAATTTGTTTGGGCAAACAAGTAAATATTCTACACTAAAGCTTTTACAAAAAAAAGGAAAAACAATTTCTAGTAATTTAGCAATAAAAGCTATTGCTATGCTTTTGAATGCACAAAAACCACTGATATTGGCGGGCGGCGGCGTATTTTTATCGGGTGCTGAAAATGAATTAATAAGGTTTGCAGAGCAAACAATGGTGCCTGTTGCCACTACTTTAACAGGAAAAGGGGCGATTCCGGAGATTCACCCTTTATCTTTAGGGGTTGTTGGCGGAAAAGGTAGGGACTATTCAAACGAATATGCAATGCAAGCCGATTGTGTTTTGATTTTAGGAAGTAAACTCGGCGAAAAATCTACAAATTCATGGACTTTTTTCAAAAAAACTAAACTGATTAGGGTGGATATAGACAAAAAAGAATTAAACAATAATTACAATGCAGAAATAAAATTTAACTCAACTGTCAAATTAGCACTTCAAACTTTTTTAAAATGCTTAACTCTTAACATAAAACATCAAAAAAACAAATTTCTAAATCAAAAAAAAAGTTGGTCTACAAATTTTGATAAGCAATGTGAATACAATTCTTCGGTAGTAAAACCCCAATTCATAATCAAAAAACTACAAGAATTGTCCCCAAAAAACACTATACTTGTTGCCGATGGCAGCACCGCAAGCGGGTGGACGGGAGTTCACTGGATTTGCACAGATATTGGAAGAAAATTCATTGCAAGCAGAGGAACAGGAATGATTGGGTTCTCATTACCGGCATCAATAGGTGCAAAAATTGGTGCCTCGCACGATAAAGTAATTTCAATAAGTGGTGATGGCGGATTTATGTTTAGCTGCCATGAACTGGAAACAGCACATCGCTACAATATCCCAATAGTGCAAATCATTCTGAACAACCAATCATTGAGGTTACTACAACAGCATGGAAAATATTTTTTGGGTGACGAAATAATCTCGAATTATGATAATGTGGATTTCGTGAAACTTTCAGAATCGTGCAAAGTAACTGCCCTAGAAATAACGCGAAAGAGCCAAGTGCAAAATGCTCTAAAAACCGCTCTGGCTGCTGAGGAACCAATAGTATTGGACTTCAAAATAGACCGAAACGAATTATCCCCCGACTTTGTTAACACGCTTAAACGCAAAAAAATTGTTGCTTAAAGGAGGTATCGCAATGTTCATTTCAAAAAAAATAAATTTAAAAGCAGTAGTTTCAGCAGTTATGGGCCATAAAAGAAATGACAGGGCAATGGAAATGTCTGAATGGAAAACCCGCTGTATCAAAGCAGGAGACATTCATGAGCTATTGGTTTCCACAGAATATACGGGAAATCATAATGAAACATTAAATAGTTTTGTTTACTTAGGTTTTTTTGATTTCAAAAAAGGTGGCGTAATAGAAATAGGAGACCAAGTAACTACTACCTCAGGTGCACTAATTGCTGAAATCATAGGTTTTGATGATACGCACTTACCGAACCACATAAATATCGTGGCAAAATCAAAAGACAACAAAACTGGAGAAGAATTCGGTTTAAAGCCGGGGCAAAAAGTCTTTATTGGAGCCAAAAGATGAGTTCAGAAGGAAAAAGATGGGACAAACTTGCTAAGAATTACCTTCAAGGGCATTTGTTCAAAGAGTACATGAGAAAACCGAATATTTTACGTTCAATTGGCAAAGTCAAACACCTCCCCAGATTAATCTGTTGTAACCAAGATACATGTTCTCCAATGGTTAATGCTTTTGATGAAAATTCTCCTGTTTTAAGGGATAAGGATTTAGTTAAAGACCCGAAGGGAATCTGCAGATCTATATTAAGAGGAACTCCCGGAGATATTTATATGGGGTTATATAAATTCATCAAGGAAACCAGAGGCGGATTTGAAAAAACTGGGCTTAAGAGTATAATTGAGTCAGCAAAAGAGGTTAACGACTTAGAGGGCTTGGATGCTGGTTATTCTTCGGCAATTGCTTTGGCTTGCGTAAAAAGAATAGCTAAACAAGGAAAAATAAAAAAAGACGATGAAGTTCTTGTTAACCTGACTGATGGAAGATACACTAACAAACCGACAAAAACAACATGGAAATATTTTAATCCACTTACTATATACAGCTGATAATATGGGTAAAGCGAAAGTTTTTTTGATAAGGCATTGTGAGCCAGAAGGGCATGAACAGAAACTCTTTAACGGACATAATGATGCACCACTCATAGAAAAAGGCAGGAAGCAGGCTGAATTGTTAAGGCAAAGATTTCAAAATGAAGATGTTCATGCAGTGTATTCCAGCCCGCTGAAAAGAGCGAGACATACCGCCAAACTGGTTTTTGGTGAGAAGGTAATTATACTTGTTGAACAGGATTTGATAGAACGTTATTTCGGGATCGTAGATGGGGTTCCTCTTGATGAAGCAAAAAAAAGACACAAGAATGCTGAAGATGTCTATGAGGGGCGTGCGCGGACGGTTTTGCCCGGTGTTGAGCCCCTAAGCGATGTCAGGAAAAGAGCGTATAAAAAATTCAAAGAGATTCTGGAAGCAAACCCTGAGAAAAACATAGTCTTGGTTGGGCATGTCATGTGGATTAAAAGTCTGCTAAGCAAAATATTGGGTTTGCCGATAACAAGAACGGATGATGTTGGCAGAGTAGGCACGTCCTCTGCAACTACTTTAGAAGTAGAATATTCGAGATCAAAAAAACCAAGAAAAATCACGGTGTTCGAAATTGGTGACTTAAAGCACCTGAAATGAAAAAAATAATTTTTAATTAATAAGCGCTAGTGTTTACATGGATTCCAAATTCAAAAAATTTATTCCTTTCCTCATAATTTTTTTATTTTATTTTGTAGCCAGAATTTCATTTTTTTATATCCCGATTTATTTGAATTTGACTGGATTCAGTGGTTTTGAGATTGGTCTTTTGGTTGCTCTTTCATCCGTGGCAGCATTCATTAGCTTTTTCCCTTCAGGGATAGTAAATGACAGGCAGTCCATTAAAAAGCCTCTTGCAATAAGTTTCCTTCTTTTGGGGGCTTTTTATTTTGGGATAACGGTGTTCAAGAGTTTTGCGGAGTTATTTGTGTTGTTTCTTTTGGGCGGCATTGGTTTAAAGGTTGGTACGAATTCTTTGAGAAACTTTTTTTTAAAATCACAAACTGAAAAAAAAGGAGAAAGATTTGGCAAATACCAGTTGTTCGTAATGTTTGGTGTTGGGGCAGGGGTTCTTGTTTTTTCCTTGTTAGTGTCTTCACTTCATTTCAGTTTGGTGTTTCAAGCAATAGCGATTTTTTTGGTTATCCTTATTTCATTCCTTTTCCTCATGGATGATTTTGAATCCGGTTCTACAAAAATACAAGAGTATAAAAATGATTTTCTCAGAAAAGAAGTCATTTTTTTCTCGGCAATACTATTCCTATTCACGATGCATTGGGGAGCGGAATCAACTTCGTACGGGTTGCTTTTGACTAAAGATTTTGGGCTTAATCTTACAGAGGCTGGCAGGTATATGGCGTTCAGCCTAGTTTTTTTCGGTGTTTCAGCTTACTTTTATGGAAAGAAACTTGATGAAAAAAAGGCAACAATTCCGCAATTAATGTCTTATGGCATGATTATTTCTGGGTTAATGCATGTTTTGATGGTTTTTGAGCCAATCTGGTTTTCATTTATAGCTAGAGTTGCCCATGAACTCGGAGACGGAATTTTCCAAGTTGCAATGCTGTTCTGGATATCAAATTCATTTGAATTTAGGCGCATCGCAGGAAACGCTTCTTTGATTATGACAATAACCGTGCTTGGTGAGATTACTGGAGCCCTTATATTTTCAACAATTGGAGGTTTGTTTGGGTATGGTTCTGCATTCATATCTTCGGGAGTGCTATCTATTTTAGCCGCACTTATTTTCATAATATATAAGAAGAACTTTTTCAAGAACAATTCATTAAACTAATTCAAGCCTAATTGAAGCCATATATTTGTCCGAATTTTTACAAAACACGATTCATTACAGGGGGTTAGAGGACTACTAATGAATCATTATTTGGTTTGGTTGGTGGTCGCACTGCCCCCCCTCCAGTATAGGGTTGGATAAAGCGTGAATCTGAAAAGAATCTATTTTGAAAAAAAATTGTCAAACAAGGCAGCAGGGGAAATAATTATTTTTCTTCTTGCAGAAGTGTGGCCTTTGAGTGTTAAGGGTTTGCACAAAAGAATTGAAAAGACAAGGGAAAAGCCCGCAAGCTTTCAGGGAGTTTACAAGGCAGTGAACAAACTTGCGGATGAAAATATTGTGGAAAGAAAAAACGGTTACTACAAAATCAGCATTGAATGGCTAAAACAGCTGGAAAGCTTCTCAAAGAGCATCCAAAGGAATTACAGTAAAAAAGAGGCAAACCTTGAGGATTTGCCATGAAAACCAAAATAGAAATACTATTATATATGCCATATATACACCATATATAGGTGATTTATTGGTTCAGGCAATGATAAACATCCCGAAAGAGGAGAACAGAATACTTAACATCGTCAAGGCAAAGCACAACCTGAGAACAAAAAGCGAGGCAATTTCCCTCGTGGTAAAGGAATATGGTTCAGCCCTGCTTGAACCAGAACTAAGGCCTGACTATGTCAAAAAACTGTCAAAACTCAGAAAAGAAAAGGGGAAAGAATTCAAAGGCATTAAAGAGCTGAGGCAGCTTATTGAGGGATGAAATTGAGGTCTTATGAGATTCTTCCATCCCTGCTAAAAACACTTAAAAAAATACTGAAAAAGGACAAATCGCTCTACACGTAGACAATGACAAAGATTTCGGAAATAATAAGCACTGATGACATTGAAAGATACAAGAACCTCAGGCACGATTTGAAAGAGTCTAAAAGGGTGCATGTGAGACATTTTGTGCTGGTTTTTGACTACAAGAAAAAAGAGAACAAAATCATATTCAGAGACTTTGACCATCACGACAAAATATACACAAAATAAAAAAAATCAACCAAATGGTTGATTGGTTATTCTGCTTATTCAGATTGTGAAAATACAGAGGAATTCACAGACTTTATTTTTTTGGTTTCGATGAATTTGCGCATTTCCCCCATAATATTGAGGAGTTTTTGTTTCTGGTATTCCGTGTACATTATTTTCACGGGTTCTGCGTCACGGTACTGCAGGTAGCCAAAATCCGGTTTGCTGCCGTTTTCTTCAAGCAGGAGGCAGTAAGCCATAAGCTGCATTACGTGCGACTCGTAGGGTTCCTGCGGGGGAAAAGTGCTTTTCTTTTCCACAGGAACATTTCCATGAGCAGTTTTGAGTATCAAATCAGGGATGCCTGCAAGAAGATACCTCTGCGAGAAAAACGGTTTTTTTGGTTTTTCAGCATTATCAGCATAAATTACCTCAGATTCATACAGTTCTTTCTTCACCCCGGTTTTTCTGAGAAAATAAAAAACAACAACAGCAACCAGAACTGCGAACAGCAAAAAACCAAAAGCAAACAGCATCAAAATAAGGTATAAATCCACAACACCAACCCCAGTGCAAAAACAACTGCCGCCAATACAATCAGAATAAAAACAAGAGTTTTGCCAAGAGAAAAAAACTTTACCGCCTCAATGGTTTTCACGGCTTCTGATTCGTGAAATTCCAGCCCTTTTTCAATTTTTTCGTTCACCTTAACTCCGTTCAACCGGCTTTCCCACCACAATTCCGGAGAATACACATAACTAGCTATTTCACTGGCCCGAATTACGGGACTGAAAGGACTCTTCTGCATATAAAATCAAATAGCCAGCCAACAAATTAAAACCATTGCGAAACAACAAAAAAACACAAAAAGCACTAACTAACAGAACCGCAAAACCAGTCGCAAGAGTTATATATTATATCCAATGTAATGGATATAGTTATTATAATAATTATATTAAATAAAAGATATTGGAGGTAAGATGATGTCGACAACCATGGCGGTTTCAGAAGAAGTCAAAGAGGAACTAAAGAGTTTCGGCTCCAAAGGGGAGACTTATGATGACATACTGAGGAAAATCATAGAGGTCGCCAAGGAAAGGCAGTTGGAGGTTCTCCTCATGGATGAATCAAACACTGATTCAATGAACAATGCTTTGAAGAGGGCGAAAAGCAAGTGGCAAAAGTGATAATAACAAACGAACTGGAGAAAAAAATCAACAAAACATTCAGGAAAGAATCAATTGAAATATTCTCACTGCTACTCACATTGGAAGAACACCCCAAGAAAGGCAAGGAACTCTTTTCAATAGGAAAACTCATTGTGAAAGAGATGAAATACAAAAAGTTCAGGTTCTATTTTGTAACCGACCTATTCAAAGTGAAGTTCCTATCCCAAGATTACCTCAAAGATTTGCTCATCAAGTTCGTGAAAATGTCCGGCAAAAAAGACCAGCAAAAAACAATCTCAGAAATAAAGCACACACTAAGGAATATGGGAAACGAGGGTTTCTGAACCGGAAAAATATATTAAGAAATCAGAACACACCCCCAATGCACAACAACCCACAATTACTTCGATATAGCAATGCCAGCAATAGCCCCTGCAATGCCCGAACCGCCCTTAAAAAAAAGTTTTCAAAAAACAAAAAAATCAAAAGAATCCCAATAATCAGCCATTCCCAAAAAAAAAATAATAAAATGACATCCTCCCCCCCCCGCTAATACCGGGGGGTTTCCCAACATTTATTGAGGATGTCTGTTCCCGTCAACGGAACGAAATAGCGCAGCGACCCCTGCCTAAAGGCAGGGGATTTCGTTGGGTTGTTCAATTATTTTTTACTTGGTTTTGAAAATTTTTTTGATTAAAATTTTGAACCAAATACTCCATTAAATCAATTTAATGAATTCCATTC
>PCWY01000036.1 GCA_002762975.1 Candidatus Diapherotrites archaeon CG11_big_fil_rev_8_21_14_0_20_37_9
CAACTGGAACGGTACAGAAGCCAACAGAGGTTGGCGGAAAGGACCTTGGAGGCAACTGGTACGTGCTGCCGCTAACAACATATAGAGATAATGTGTTCAACCCATGCAAGGATGCAACAGGAGCTACATGTACAACAACAGCAGGAAAAACAATTTCAGTTGAGTTCTTAGAACAGCTTGGAAAAGGCAACTGGAAACTTACCGCAAAGAACCTCAATGACCTTGCGCCTAAAGTGAAAGATGAAGTAATGAAGAAAGGCCAATGGGTAACAGGCTTAAGTAGTGTTGATGGTTACAGCAATTTCGATGAATTTTACAAAAAGAATGTTTCAATTGACATGTATCTTGTAAAGGACTCCTACAAGAAAGGCTTGATAGCTGAATTTGTCAAAATTGAGGATTACCAAGACCTGCTTAAAGATTTGAAAGTGAATAGCATAATAACTAAGGATAAAGTTGAATTTTCAGATAAAGCAATAAGCGAAGCAGGCGAATACAATGTTGTGCTTGAGTACCAGTGGAACACGGCAACTCCTTCAGCAAATAAAATAGCAGTAGCATTCAGCAGGAATAAAACACTCAAAGAAATTGATTCAATGAATAAAGAGAATGGTTTTGAATCAAATTATGCTGACAATGTACTTTTCAGCACTCCGATTGACGGAAGCGTGAACTGGGGAACCTCATTCACAGGAGCACCTGCATCAACATTCTATTTCAATAATTATGACATAAGCAAACTTGCTGATGCAAAAGAACTTCCACAAGCAACAGAGAAAAAAACAGCAGAAACCAAATACACTTTCGATTACAAGAAAGATTATGCGGATGTAAAAGCAGGAAAAGTGCTTTCAATTAGCAGTAGCACATTTGATTATGCGCCATCAGACCCGATTCTTGTACAAGTGGATCTTTCAAACAGCACAATGAATGGCACGACAGGATTTATTTATGAATATAGAATAAACAAAGACAAGGTTGCTGATCCTCTTGGATGGACGCTTCCTGATAAGGATGACATTGGATATAATTGGCAATTCGCATTTGCCGGCCAGGTTGATGGAAGCAGACTTGAGAGAACACTCAGCCAGCAGTATGATGGGTTCATGCTTGATAATTCAAAGAAAGGAAAAATCATTTTCCAGACGCTTATACTAACACCCGCATATATCACAACAGGAAGATTAAATGGTTCAGAGTTTGAACTTGTGAGGGCTGTGCCACAGGGAAATGCCACAAGCACATACGGTTTTGATGATTCTGAAAATTCCACAGTAACCAGAAGAGGAACTCTCAACCTTAATGATGGACTTGGATTGCAATTTGTAACAGAATATAACCTCAAAAGCATGCTTGATAAAATCAACGACGGAACAGTGTGTGCTGATGCTTCAAATAATACACTTGACCTTTACTGGAATAAAGAAAAAATTATTGAAAACGTGAGCTAAATGCCGGGAAAAATAGCCAATACATTATTGGGTATTGTGTTCTATACCATTGGCGTGATTCTTGTAAATTATGTTTTTGAGCCTGTATCAACACAGTTTTTGCCGTACGTTGAATTAACCCTGCTTACAGTAGGCGTGTTTTTTCTTTCCGGGTTTTTCTTTGGAAAATATGCATCAATTTTATTGTTTTTTTCGGGAATAATTTTGGGCGGTTTTGCAAAAACAAATGCTGTTTTTGTGGCACTTGCATTTTTGCCTCTTATTATAGCACTCTTTGGCGGCTCGACAATGGGGCAAATGGCTTACCTGGATCTTACAGGAAAAAGGAATCTTTTCGAGTACAAACTTGACTATGCCGCTTTCCTAATAATTGCGGTTCTGGTGGCTCTTGCCATCGGATTCGGGTTTGATTTTTACCCGCCTATAGGAACGTTGATTTAACACTAAAGCTTATAAAGAAGCAGAAACTAATATAGAAACTAATATATAAAGATGAATTAATTAATTATTATACCTGAAATGGTTTTAACCGGTGATTCAGTGGGTCTTGTAGACACAATCAAGGAAATTTACTATAACGCAGAGGAAAAGTATTACAATTTCCTTGACAAGCTTAACAAAAGCATCCCTGTATATGAGATTGTGGATCCTATTGACAAAGTAATCCCGAGCTTTATTCTTGTTATTGGCCTTTTTTTCCTTATACTTGCACTTGTTGCAATTACAATAATCGCAATTGTTTTCCCTATGGGAGCAAATGATGTTACAGTTATTGTGCAGAATGCTGACGGCGACAGGATTGACGGAGCGTCTGTAATAATTTTTCGTAATGATAACCTGGAGCTTGAAAGCGAAACAAACGCACAGGGAATTGTCAAGGCACAGGGAATTAGCATTGATGACCAGCTTGAAATCCGCGTGGAGGCACAGGATTATCTTTCAGATACGAAATTTATTTTTGTTGATGAATTGCCATTGGCAGTCAATGTCACGCTTGAAGAGGAAAGTGCGGCATTCACTACAAAAACAGTCAGACTTTATGATTCGCTTGGGCCTGTAAGTGGAAATTTCACACTTGAATTTTCATGCTCAAATCCTTATGCCCCAAGCATTTCAGATATTACAGTTAAACCTTCAGATGGTGGAATTGCAAAAGTTCAGGTTCCAAATAACTGCCAGACACTCAGCGTAAATGTCCTTGATACCGCAAGTTTCAGCGAAGTTTATGGTGAAGTTGTAAGCGGAGAGGATCACATTATTTATCTTAGCGAAGAATCAACAGCAAAGGGAACAATTAGCATAAACGTTTCTGATGCATTAGGCGGAATAATTGATGGTATTGAAATTGAACTTTACAAGAATTCTGAATTAATACAGAATCCGGATATTGGCCCGATTAATGTTGACTTTACTTCAGGCGGGACAGCGGACTTTTCAGTAACACCCGGCGATTATGTTGTAAAGGCTTATGATAGCGCAGGCAGATACGGTGAACAGAGCTCGGGCAGAATTACAGTTGCTTCAGGTGAAACAAAAAATGTTTCAATGACCCTTTCTGAAAACATTAGAGGACAGATAAAGGTAAAGGTTGTTGACAAAAAAAGCCAGGCTCTTGTTGAGAATGCAAATGTGAAGCTTTTCATTGCTGCAACAGATGAACAGATTACTGCAATAAGAACTGATGAAAAGGGCGAGGCTGTTTTCAATATCAGCAGGGATGTTGAGTATAATATTGTTGTAAGCGCGGACAGTTACCAGATAGGCAGACTTGGCGGACTCAGAATCGGCGAGAATTTCAAAGTAGTGGAACTTAACAAGTGTACTCCGACAACCTGTGGAAGCCTCAAGGTCAAGGTTGTTGATCAGGATAATATTGCAATTGACAATGCAACAGTATTCCTTTATGATGCTTCAACAAATTTTGTTGCGGGTTATGATTCAGTAATGACTGACATAAACGGAATAGCCACATTCAGGGGAGTAAGCTCGGGCAATTACTTTGCATTTGCATTCAGGGAAGGATTTTCAGGCAGAAGCGATGCTGGTTCATTCAGCAGTTCAGTGCTTGAGGATACAGGAGTACATTTAACTGTAACAATGGAAATAGGTTCAGGAATAGTAAGAGTTAATGTTAAAGACAAGGAAGGAAGAGCTGTTTCTTTCCCTGAAGTACTTATTGTTGACGCACGAACCAATGAATCACTTGGAAGGGACATCGGTAATGTTGATGGCGTTTATGAAAAAGAACTCAAAGCAAATAGGAAAGTTTACATAATTGTCAATAAAGAAGATGAACAGATATTTGCAAGATATGCAACAGTAAAAAAACCAATTATTGTTGGAAGCGTTCAGGAATTTAATGTAATTCTTGAAAAACCAATACTCAAGGACAATGTGGAAATTGAATTCCTCGGACTTTACAAGGATGGAGCAAGGGCACAGAATGTCAAGACAGGGGACACTTATAAAGCAAAATTCAAGCTCAGAATACCTGAAGAAAAAGATTATGATGAGGCAGGAGTCCACATCAGGCTTGGCGAAGACGTGATAATGGAAAAGGACAAGCTTTTCATAAAAGAGGTTAATGCGCCAAGGACATCGCAGGTTAGGGCAACAAGGTTTGAAAGTGAAGCAAGTGGCATTGCAACAGATGAATATGAAACAACAGTTGATGATGCAAAGTGGGTTAATCTTGTATGGCAGAGTCCAAATGCGGGAATTTATGAAATAGAGGCTGAGGTGGAAATAAAGAATTCAGCTGCACTTGGAGAAAAATTGCTCATGAATTACAGAGCATGGGGCGAGTTAGATGGTGACAGGGACAGGTTCCCTGTTGATAATACGGTTACAGAAGAACTTTACAGCACCACAAAAGAAGAAGTTTTCCAGGTTGGAATAGTCACGCTTTGTGATGAGAACTTTTGTTTCACATCATCAATAACTGATGAGGAAAATGATTTGGTGCAGTCAGTTACTGATACTTACAGCGCAAGAGTATTCAACCCATACAGAATGACTTTTGTAATTACAAATAACTCGGATTCAACAATCCACAATAATGCAAATTTAAGAATCAAAAACTTTGACCAGTCACTTAAATTTTTTGAGTACAAATTCATTGATTCGCAATCAACTCCAAAAGAGGGCGTTGTGAATGGATTTGAATTCGAAAGGCTTAATGCAGGCAATCTTTCACCAAAGAATTCAATCAGAATGGATTCGGTTGACTTTGTTCCGCAGAAAGCGGGAAATGGAATAATCAGCATGCAGATTGTTTCTGATCAGAGGGTTATGTTTGAGAAAAATCTTACAATAGTAATTTCGTCCCCAAGGGAACTCAAAGCAGAAGTGAATCCACAGGTTTACCTTTCAGGGATACATCAGGACATTAATGTGCTTGTAACCGATTCTGCAAATGGATTAGAGGTTCAGAATGCAATTGTAAGACTCAAGGATAAAAGGGAAAATATTCTCGCATTTGATACAACTGATGTTGCAGGAAGAGCATTTTTGATTTTGCCAGGACAAAAACCGGGGGAAAAACTCAAACTTGAAATTGAAAAAATCAATTACAATATTAAAGTAATTGAACTTGAGGTAAGCGATAAACTCCTTGAGATAAATCCGGAGCAATTGGGTGTTTCGCTGAATGTGAAAACCAAAGTTGAATCAGAGGAAAAGTTTTCTGTTAGAAACGTTGCACCTTATGATTTAAGGGTAAAGAACATAGAGCTCACTGGAAAATTCAAAAACATTTTAGATAAAGCTAAAATCAAAGCATGGCTTGATAATTCTTACAAGAACATGATTTTGAAATCAAATGACAGCCAGGAAATAATACTTAAAACATACCTGAGCGAAGCCGCGGCAAACCTTTCTGACAGGGCTGCATTTGACGGCGAACTCATAATAACGGCAAGCAATTTCGGGCACGACTGGGTTTTCAAAGTGCCCACAAAGATAAGTGTCGGACTTGGAGGCGAAGTTGATAATCCTGCATGTTTAATTGTAACAAGGAAGGACTGGACCGCTTCAACAACAGGAACGCCAAAAAGAATTGAATTTGAAATCCAGAACAATTGTACTGTAAATGGAAAACCTGTGGCACTTCAGGATCTTGAGGCAAAGGTTGACTGGAAAACCAACCAGCTTGGAGAATTTGTGCTGAATATCGGACCTGATGAAACAATATTAAGGAGCGGTTATTTCAGATTACTTCTTGGAACATTACAGAAAGAACAGACGCTTACAGCAATACTTAGTTTCACGCCTTACGGCGGAGTAAACGGAATAAGCGAAGCCGATGTTGTAATAGAAGCATCAAATCCGCTTGATAATGAAAAGCAGATACTGCAGAACACAATTGCCACAAAAATATCCTCAGTCAACCTTGATCAGTGCCTGAGCTATGACAAGGAAATTATTACAGTAAAGCAGGGAGAATCAGGCGCATTCACAATAACAGCAAATGATATTTGCAATGAACCTGTTGAATTTGAAATTGAAAGTGATCTTGTAACATCACCAAGAAAATCATTCAAAATCCAGCCGGGGCAAAGCCAGACACTTGAAGTGTTTGCAGAGCAGAACGATCCTGGACAGTATGGTGTTTTCATTTCACCTAAATTCACTTCAGCTAAAAGAGAACAGCTTGTGAAAAACCTAAGAGTTAGAATCAATGCTGATGGCTGCTGGCAGTTATCCAGATATGAGTTTGATGTTTATGATTCGCCAAGTTATGAATTTGACGGATTTGACACTACAACAATTACAAATACATGCGTTGAAAAACAGGTCCCTGTAGAAGTTAACGCAAAAGATATTACACAAGCGGCAACAGACGGACTTGCATGGGGCGCACTAGCATTCCTCATTTCAGGACTAAGGAATACAACCGATCCTGAAGTTAATTTCTGGGGAAGTGCTCAGGATCCTAAACAAGATAAAGGAGGGCCATCAGCAATTTCTGTAAGCGCAGGAGAGTATTATAAAAAAGACGGAAAATGGTATAAAACAGAATTCTTTGGAGATACGCAAATTAAAGATAAACAAGCATTTGATTACCTTGACAAAACATCAAATGGATCAGCTGAAATTAATATTCCAACAGACATTAAAACAAAAGAATTATCCACAACAGGCAAACTAATCCTTCCTATTACTGGTTACCTTGGCGCAATCACAGGCGGTGGCGGAGCTGCTGCTGGTGCAGGCGGTCTTGTGAATGGTTTGATTAAGAATGTTCTTGGAACAAATCCTATTGCTTCAGGTTTGCTTGGATTTGTTGTCGGAACTTTCCTTGAATACCAGAGCCAGGATGAAACCGTAACTTTCACTGTATTCGCAAAAGATGCTGAAATAAAGGACGTTACCCTTGTGCAAGGCGCAGCAGGCACAGAAAAAGAGGATCCTGATATAGAGCTTACAGTTGAAGGCCTTGGAGATGAGCAGGGTGAAGCGACTGTGCCACAGCCTCTTACAAACAACCCTGATCTGATTTCACAGGGCGTAAATACAATAAGGGCAATTTTCACAAATATAACAGGGTTTACAACAACGGACGAACAACCAAAGTACAGTACGCTTAAAGTTGAAGGAATAAGACACAAGTATAAGGATAAAGTTTATGACAAGGATGATTTCCTAAAAGATGAGGGCGGAATACTTGGATTCTTCCAGAACACGGTTATTGACAAGGATAAGGATAATCTTGATGAGGAGAAACCACAGGATCTTGAGCAAAGGTACAGGCTTGAATTCAATAGTGTTCCTCCGCAGACAGAACAGGTACAGCCACTTGGTCTTTTGAACTGTCAGGATGGAACAAGGGTTGGTTCAACTGGATCAGATGCATTGCCGAAAGTCAAGTTTGACTGGAGCTGGTCAGGCATAAAGGAAGACACATGCAATGAGGATAATGCAAACGGAATTTACTGTGACGGAACACAGTTCACAATTGCTTTGATGAAAAAAATACATGAATTGGATAATTTCGTGAGCTCTGCAGGAGCATCATTCAGTTGCCCAAGCCCTGAAGATGCATTGAAAACCGAAAACATTATTGATACCCATGATGTTGGAATCAAATCGGTTTCAACTTCAAAGCAGGGAAGGAATGTTGAAGTTATTGCAGTGCTCAAAAACACTAACCCTGGAATAATTGAAACTGATGTACAAATCAGCATACTTAACCAGTCTAATAACAGCACAACAGATTGTGCTGAGGGAATGCAGAAAGTAAGCCTTGCAGCAGGATCCGAAAGAACAGTTACCTGTACTTTTGAGGAACTTGATGACGGTTTCTATGATGCTACTGTAGACATTGTTCCAAATATAACCTGTGAAGAGTGCCAGGATGCCATTGCAACA